>CAJCHX010000113.1 GCA_903970215.1 Acidobacteriaceae bacterium | reverse complement strand
GCAGGTGCAGCTCGTCGATGTGCGCGCCTCCGAGATCATTCCGCTCGAGGTCGCTCCGTCGAGCCCGCGCGATGTCCCCTTCCCTACGCTGGAACACTTCTCGGCCCGCGACGGGCTGGAGTTGACGGGGTGGCTGTATCGCAGCCCGCGTATTCCCGTCGATGAGCCCGGCCCGACGGTGGTGTACTTCCACGGCGGTCCGGAGGCGCAGTCGGTCCCGGGGTACAACTCGATGTTCGAGAAGCTGCTTGCCGCCGGTTTCCACGTGTTCGCACCCAACGTGCGCGGATCGGGCGGACTCGGTCGTACCTTCTCGCACGCCGACGACCGATACGGACGGTTCGCGGGGATCGATGACGCGGTGGACTGCGCCGACTACCTTGTCGATGCGAAGATCGCCGACCCGGACCGCATCGCGTGCAGCGGGCGCAGCTACGGCGGCTACCTGACGCTCGCCTCGCTGACGTTTCATCCCGACCGCTACGCCGCCGGTGTGGCGATCTGCGGCATGAGCGATCTGGAGAGCTTCTACCGGAACACCGAGCCCTGGATCGCGGCCGCCGCGTACACCAAGTACGGGCACCCGGAGCACGATCGTGAACTGCTGCAAGAGTTGTCGCCTATCCATCGCATCGACAAGCTGGTCGCGCCACTCCTGGTGGTGCACGGCGTGCACGACACGAACGTGCCGGTCACCGAATCCCTACAGCTGGTCGACGCCGTGATCGCGCAGGGCGGCAAGGTGAAGGCGGTGCTGTTCGAGGACGAAGGGCACGCCATAGTCAAGAAGGAGAGCAAGGATCGCCTCGCCAGCGAGATGATCGCGTGGCTCGAAGCATCGTTCGCCCGCTGACCGAACCCCCGTCGCCTTCGGCTCGGCGGTCGAGGCCGGCCCCGGTGACCTCCTTGCGCCGGTCGGTCACCAGAGTTACCGTTCAAGATATGAATGATTACAAGCGGGAACCTATGTCCCGTCGTGGACGGCAGCAGGGCGGCCCCCCGCTCGTGCTGCTCGGTTCACTGGTGTTGGGCTTCTTCGTCGTCGGCATGATCACTACGGCCGCACTAGGCGGGTTCATTCCGAGCCCGCTGGGACCCGCGAGCGCGGTGACCGACTACTACCGCCAGCACGCCGCCGCTGCGCAGACCAGTGCGGTATTCCTCTTCGCCGCCTCGGTACCCCTGTTGATCTACGCGGCCACCGCCAGCGCCAGACTGCGCCAGCTGGGCATCACCGCACCCGGCGCCACCATCGCACTCGTCGGCGGCACCCTCGCCTCAGCCATGCTGAGTCTGTCCGCACTGCTCGGCTGGGCGCTGTCACGTCCCGAGGTGACCGCTGACGCGGCCCTGATCCACGGTCTGTCCACGCTGAGCTTCCTGACCGGAGGGGTCGGTCATGTGGTGCCTCTGGGGCTTCTGTTGGCCGGCATCGCTGTACCCGCCCTGATCGTGCGGCTCCTGCCGCGTCCCGTCGCCTGGGCCGGACTGATCATCGCAGTGATCGCCGAACTGTCCACGCTGTCACTGATCTGGCCCGTGATGGTCATCCTGCTACCGATCGCACGCTTGCCTGCCCTGATCTGGCTGGTCGTTGCAGGCGGTCTGCTACCCACTCAGCGCCGCAGGGCCAACGCATCATGAGAGTGGGCTGCGCAGACATCGGCGCCGATCGCATCGCCCGCTGAGCCGGGCCATCCGTTCTTATCACGAACAGTTACCCGCGGATATCATCCAGCCATGTCACCGCGCTCGTCGAAGACCACCACCGAGGGAATGGGATTCCTGCTGTCGCAGTTGGGGCATCGTGCCGCGACCCTGTTCGCCGAACTGCTCGCTCCGCTGGAGTTGACTCCACCGCTGGCCGGGATCGTTCGCCTCGTCGCCCGCCAACCCGGTCTTAGTCAGATCGAGCTCGCCCAGCGCCTCAACCTGATGCCCAGCCGCGTGGTGACTTTCGTCGATGACCTGGAGGCCCGCGGCTACCTCACCCGACGACGTAGCGACACCGACCGCCGCGTCTATGCACTGCAACTCACCCCCGCAGGGGAAGACCTCATGGTCGTCCTCGGCGGGGTCGCGCGCGAGCACGACCGACAGCTCAGCGCCGGCCTCACCGCCGACGAGCGCAACCAGCTGCGCACCCTGCTCGCCCGCGTCGCGAAGGAACAGAACCTCACCCCGGCGGTGCATCCCGGCTACCGCGCATTGCGCGGCGACGATTCAGCGACGAAGCCGGCACCTCGACGCGGCGCCACCTGACTGTCTGTCCGGGCCGGTTTCCGGCACGATCAGCGCGTGCTGCGTTGTGCGGCTCAGTACCACCACGGTCCCACACACAGGTGGTGCAGGCGCCAGGGCAGGTGTCGGGCCGGGCGCCCGCACCAGATCCACGCCGGGTTGCCCGGACCCTGCCAGCCGGGTCGACCGCCGCAGGTCCAACCCAGGTTTCCCACCGATCCCACCGATGAACATGCGGGCCGGCCATGGCGCAGTGCCGGGTTGCGGTATCCCGATCGGGGATACCGCGGCCCATACAGCCCGGGGGTCGTCTGGGGCAGACGGGGAGTCGTCTGTGCCGGAGCGATGGTCGGGCTCGGCTGGAAGCGGGGGGTCTGAGTCGGTTGGACCCGGGGTGTCTGGCTCGGTGCGGGCGTCTGCGCAGGGGTCTGGGTCGGACCGGGGGACGGGGAGAAGCACGATCCGGTCGTTATTCCCGAACACAGTCCGGGCGATTGGCTCTGACCGCCGAAGCTCAGACCCGACCCGGCGCTGCCGCCGGACCCGCCGCCGCTCGTGCCGTCACTGCCGCTCGTGCCGACACTGCCGCCCGATCCCGACCCGCCGGCCGTCCCGGAGCCCGATCCGAATCCGCCGAACCCGGCATCCACCGCCCCAGGCAAGGCCTCGTAGTTCGCTGTCGCCACGTTCGACGGGCTGGTCGGTGCGGCGCTGGCGCTGGGCGCCGCACCCCCGATGACCAAGGCGGTGAGCGCGGCGGTCGCAAAAGTCGCTCGGCCGAACCTCTTGGTGATCGAATCGGTGTTCATTCGTGGCTCCCGCCCGGCGAAATGTGACCACATTGATGTGGTCTTAAGAATCTACCGAGATTCCGGGCTCGAGGTGGTCTCTGCGAAGTCGGTTCATGGGGAACCCGCAGGGGAGTCACAGATCAGTGCTTGCGTCCGCGCCCGGTCCTTGCGCTTCGCTCGCCGAGACCGGGGCGCAGGATCAGAACGACTCCCACCAGCGCGACCACGGCGATCGTCAGCCCGCCCAACAGTTTCGCGCCGCCGATCACCGACGGCCCGCCGGCCACGCTCCATGCCGCCACCAACAGCGCCAAAACGCCGGCGACCAGCAAACCCGGAGCCAGGCCGCGCTCGCTCGATTTCTCGAGCGCACCACGGCTGCTCGCCCCGGCATCGTCGAACATGTCGTCAGCCACGGTCCACCTCCACATCGCCCACGTTTCCGCGGGCATTGATAGTCAGGGTCGGCCCCGAGGGGTTCGATCCAGCCAGCCTGCCATCGGGACAGTTGGCGTCTCCGACCCGGATCGAGCACCTCACCTCGACGTTCATCGATCTCGGCACCGTGATGCGGGTCTCGCCGGCCCGCACCCGGGTGTCGATTGTGCGGTCGTGATCGAGCGTCAGCGCCCGCAGGTCCAGCGTCAGCCTGCCGACCGACACCCTGTACTCGGGCCGCAGCGCAGCGGGATCGGTCACCGTGTATGTGTGGTCTCCGCGGGCGCTGTCGGTGAAGCCGTCGAGCGTGTTCTGCGCGCTCGTCCCGATCACCACGAATCCGGCCAGCGGGATCGCGACCGCCAGCAGTCCGTACCCGGATCGGCGGAATGCGCCCACCACCAGGCCGGCGCCGATCACGCCGAGAGCGATCGCGGCGATCAGCACGGGGCCGACGGCGGTCACACCGGCGAGCCGCACTGCCGCTAGCGTCGCCACCGTCAGCAACGCCAGGCCGAGCGTCACGGCCGTCACGCGGGTCCTGGGCCGTGGTACGGGCACGGGCGCAGGGTCGAGATCGGGCAGGTCCCACGCGAACGGCGCTGCTCCCAGCGGGTCCCATCGTGGCGGCGCGGTCGGCTCGCCGGGCGCGTCGACGGCGACCTGCGGCGTGTTCTGCTCGTTCGGGCGGGTAGAGCTGCTGGCCCCGGCTTCGGTACCGGTCGGGTCGGTGCCGGTGGGATCGGGGGCGGACGACTCCGGCGCGACTCCGGGATCGCGATGTGCCCCGCTCGGGTCGGACGGTGGTGCGGGCGTCCACGACGACCAGCGGGCCCACGGCGGTCCCGGCGTCCAGCCCGGGGGTGCCCAGCCGGGTCCCGCGGGTGCACACGCCCCGGCGAATTCCGCGGACGCGGAGGCGATCGATGTCCCCGCAGGCGGAACAGGGCAGCGCTGGTGCAGCAGATA
>CAJCHX010000112.1 GCA_903970215.1 Acidobacteriaceae bacterium | reverse complement strand
GTCCACCGCGGTGCCGTCGGCGAGCACGACCCGCCGGGCCGTCCGATCCAGCTCGGCCGCGGGCATTCCGAGGCGCCAGTGCGCGCCGCGGCCCGACGGTGCGGGCAGCCCCAGGTGGTCCGTGGTCAGCCGGCCGGCGAGGACGGCCTTCGACAGCGGTGGCCGGTCGTACGGCGTGTACGACTCGGCGCCGATCACCACGATCTCGCCCTCGAAACCCTGCACACGCAGGGCCGCGGCGACGCCTAGACCCGCGAGTGACGCGCCCACGACGACCACGCGCCCGCTGCGGCGTGGTGTGCCGATACAGGCCGTGCCGTTTCTGCCGTCGAGGCCCGGGCTCATGGGCGCACCTCCTCGCCCAGGGTGATCGCGGACATGGGGCAGGCGACGGCGGCACGTCGTACGGCGACGTCGTCGTCGGAGTCCGGCGCGTGGTCGTACTCGATGGACTCGGTGCCGACGAACCGGAACACGCCTGGCGCTGCGTATACGCACTGGCCGTAGTTCTGGCACCGGTTGAGGTCGACGATTATCCGCATGCATTCCACGGTAGGCTCGCCGTCGTCGCAGATCTTGGGCCTGCAGGTGGACTTCCGGCGCGGCGGGTGGAGACGGATCTCCACCCGGATCTCCGCACTCGGGACCAATACTTCGTCGCCCGCAGTGCATAGCGTTCTGTACATGAATTACATCCGAGGTTTCGTCCCGTGGATCGCCTTCTCGGTCCTCTCCGCCACTGTCGGCTGGCAGTGGGGCGCGCTCGTCGCGCTCGCCGCCACGGCCTGGGCGATCATCCGCGATCGACGCGCCGGGATCACGGTCGACGCCCAGATCCTCGATCTGGGCTCGGCCGTGTTCTTCGTGGCCCTGACGGCGGTGGCATTCGCGGCGCCGCACACTGCGATCGAGCAGTACGACGGTGCGCTCTCGTCGGTCTGGCTGGCGGTGATCGCATGGCTGAGCCTGGCGCTGCGCCGACCGTTCACCGAGGGCATCGCGCGGCAGCAGACCCCGCGGCAGTACTGGGGGAGCCAGGCGTTCCGTCGGGTCAACACGATCATCACCCTGGTCTGGACCGTCAGCTTCACCGTTACGGCGTTCGCGGCGTTCACGTGCGACGTGCTCGCTGCGCCGACCATCGTCCGCGTCGCCTACCAGGTGGTCGGGTTCGGCCTGCCCGCATTGTTCACGCACCGCTACGTGGCCCGTATCCGCGCGGCCCGTGCCGGCGAGGCTGTTCCGGCGCCGACGTCGGAGGTGGCGTGAACCCCGTGCCGGCGCCTATCGTCCATCTCGATGGCAAGCGGTAGGCTCCAATCGACGCCGCCCGACCAGGGCACACGGGCCCTGCGGGTGTTCGATGTCGTCGGCGACGTCGGCACCCGCCCCCTGCTGGCCGTGGTGACCATCGTCGTGACCGCGGTGCGGTGGCCCTACTCGGACGTCGTTCTTCCCGATCTAGCTCTGCCGTTGTTCGTCGTGACCGCAGTGCTGGCCCTGGTGGTGGTGAGCCGGTGGAACCACGTCGGCCAGCGGTTCCAAGTCGCTGTGCTGGCCACGTATGCGGCGTGCGGCGCGGTGCTGCACCCGCTGGCGCACGCCACCGTCGGCGCGGCGCTGTTCCCTTACCTGGCGTGCGGCGCGTGCGGGTTCCGGATCCGCTCGGTGCGCCTGGCCGTCGGCATCGCGGTGACCGCGGCGGCCGTGTCGGCCGGAGCGCTGTGGTTGGTCGGTCGCGGTCATGCGGGTACCGCTCAACAGTGGCCGTGGTGGGTGGGACTGACCGTCGGATTGCCGGTGTACATGGGGATCGCGCGGCGGTACCGGGCCGAGGCGCTCGAGAGCGCGCAGCATGCGGCCGTGGAAGCCCGACGAGCCGCCGCCGCCGATGCGCACTCCGCTGCGCTCGAGGAGCGGGGCCGCATCGCACGCGAGGTACACGATGTGGTCGGCCACTCGCTGTCGGGCATAGCGCTTCAGCTCGACCTCGCCGAGACGCTGTACCAGCGCGACCGCGGCGACGACGCGATGGTCGCGGTGCGCCGCGCCCGCACGCTGGCGGTGGACAGCATCGCAGAGACCCGAAGCGCGGTGCATGCGCTTCGCGACGGCGCCCCACGGGTGACCGACGCGTTGCGGGCGATGGCGGAGACCTACGGCGCGCGGTTGGACATCGTCGGCGACCCTGCGGGCCTCGACCCGGAGACCGCACACACGATCGTCCGGGTGGCACAGGAGGCGCTCACCAACGCAGCGAAACACGCGTCTGGATCGGTCGTCGACCTGCGGTTCGAGGCGGCAGACGAGGCGCTGGTCCTGACTGTCCGGAACTCCCTCCCGACCGGGGTGTCGACGGCTGCGCACGATCACGGGATCGGCCTGGCAGGAATGACGGAGCGGGTCGCGCTGCTCGGCGGTAGCCTTCGGGCCGGGCCCACGGGCTCCGGGACGTGGGAGGTACGTGCGGTGATTCCGCGATGAACGATTCCGCGATCGACACTGCGGGCGGAGTCGGTGACCCGATCAGGTTGGTCCTGGCCGACGATCAGGCGACGGTGCGCGACGCGCTCGCCGTGATGCTGGATCTTGATGACGACGTCGACGTGGTGGGCACTGCCGCCAACGGCGCCGAGGCGGTGGAGTTGGCCGGCTCGGCGCGTCCCGACGTGGTCCTCCTGGACCTGAACATGCCCGTGCTCGGGGGCGTGGGTGCCACCGAACGCATCCGCGCGGCGCACCCCGATATCGCGATCCTCATCCTCACCACATTCGACGACGACGAGTCGATCCTGTCGGCTCTGCGCGCCGGTGCGATCGGATACCTCACCAAGGACGCGACGCGTATCGCCATCATGCAGGCCGTCCGTGCCGCCGCCGCGGGGCAGACCGTGCTCGACCCTACGGTGCAGTCACGTCTGGTCGCCCTGGCCACCCGCGGCACGGTGGCGCAGGCCGACCATTCGTTCACCGCGCGGGAGCGGGAGATCCTGGACCTGATCGGGCAAGGCCTGCGCAACGGTGAGATCGCCGAGCGCCTCGTGATCAGCGAGGCCACCGTCAAGACCCACATCAACAACCTGTTCGCGAAGGCCGGATTCCGGACCCGGGCCGATGCCGTGCGCTACGCGCTCAGAGCTGGGCGAGCTTCCTTCTGACCTCCGCCGCAGACGGGTTGGTGGCGGTGGTGCCGTCTGCATACGCGACGGTGGGGACCACGTGGTTCCCACCGTTCACACTGCCGACGAACTCCGCTGCCGAAGGATCGGCCTCGATGTCGATCTCGTTCCAGGTGATCCCTTGTGCCTTCAGGGCCGTCTTCAGGCGTGCACAGAAGCCGCACCACGAGGTCGTATACATCGTCAACTGACTCACGTGAAGAAACTACAGCGCCGGCGGCCGCGGTATTCCCACCCAGGGTGGGCCTGACGCGCGTACCTCGCCGCGGCCGATCCTGTCGGACCCGGCTGCCATACTCGACGGCGTGAGCGAGCAGGGACCGGATAAGCGGCGACGGGCGGCACAGCTGGACCCCGAGCAGACCGCCGCCGTGCTCGCACCGAGAGGGCCGGTCTGCGTCCTCGCCGGAGCGGGCACCGGCAAGACCCGGACCATCACGCACCGCATCGCGCACCTGGTGGAGGACGGGCACGTCGCAGCGGGCCAGGTGCTCGCCGTCACGTTCACCTCTCGCGCGGCCGCGGAGATGCGGGCCCGGCTGCGCGCGCTCGGAGTGGGGGGCGGCGACGGTGCTCCCGGAGTGCAGGCGGTCACTTTCCACGCTGCCGCGATGCGGCAATTGCGTTACTTCTGGCCGCGCGCGATCGGAGACACCCGATGGCAGCTGCTGGACAACAAGTTCCCCATCGTGGGCCGTGCGGCCAGAGACTGCGGGCTGCGGCCCGAGACCGACACCATTCGTGATCTGTTGTCCGAGATCGACTGGGCCAAGGCCTCGGAGATCACCCCCGAGCTGTACGCAGAGGCCGTCGAGCGGGTGGGGCGTACCGCGCCGGTCGCGCCCCGCACCGTCGCCGACGTCTATGCGGCCTACGAGCGCCGCAAGACGGACCAGGACGGCAACCGGCTGCTCGATTTCGACGACCTGATCCTGATGACGGCGGCGATCCTCGACGAGAACCATCAGGTGGCCGAGGAGTTCCGCGACCGGTACCGCAGCTTCGTCGTCGACGAGTACCAGGACGTGACGCCGCTGCAGCAGCGCCTGCTCAACGCGTGGCTGGGGGAGCGCGACGATCTGACCGTGGTGGGCGACGCCAACCAGACCATCTACTCGTTCACCGGCGCCAGCCCGCGATACCTGCTGGACTTCACCCGTCGGTTCGAGGACGCGACCATCGTGCGGCTGCAGCGCGATTATCGGTCCACTCCGCAGGTGGTCGAGCTTGCGAACAAGGTGATCAGCGCAGCCACCGGCCGGGTCGCCGGGACGCGGCTCGAGCTGGTGGGGCAACGCCCGGCCGGCCCGCGGCCGCGTTACGAGGAGTGCGACGACGAGCCGGCCGAGGCGCGGCTGGTTGCGGAGCGCATCGGTGAGCTGCTCGCAGCGGGTGTGCCCGCATCGGAGATGGCGATCCTGTACCGGATCAACGCGCAGTCGGCTGTGCACGAGAACGCGCTCACCGAGGCCGGCATCCCATACCAGGTGCGTGGCGGAGACTCGTTCTTCGAACGGCCCGAGATCGGGCAGGCCATCCGCGAATTATCCGGTAGAGCAACGGAATCCGGTTCCGTCGAAGGTGATGAGCTGGTCGGTCTGGTCTCGGCGACGCTGGAGCGGCTAGGGCTCACGGCGGAGCCGCCCGACGGGGCCCGCGCCCGCGAGCGGTGGGAGTCGTTGCGCGCCTTGGTCGAGCTGACGCGCGACCTACTCGCCGAACGCGGCGGCCTCACGCTGATCGAGTTGCTGTCGGAGCTGCGCTCCCGGGCCGAGGCCAAGCATCCGCCGACGATGCAGGGCGTCACCTTGTCGTCCCTGCATGCCGCAAAGGGCCTCGAGTGGGACGCGGTGTTCCTGGTAGGCCTCACCGAGGGATCGGTGCCGATCGCTCAGGCGATCGCGAAGGGCGAGGCCGAGCCGATCGAGGAGGAGCGCCGGCTGCTGTACGTCGGCGTGACCCGGGCGCGAGAGCATCTGCAGCTGTCGTGGGCACTGGCCCGCAACGAGGGCGGCCGACGGGGCCGCAAGCGAACGCGCTTCCTCGACGTGGTCGCCGCCGAGGCCGACGACGGCGCTCGGCGGCCCCCCGCCCAGGCGTCGGGCGGACCGATCCGCGGCAAGCGGCGCAGTTCGGACACCTGCCGGGTCTGCGGAAAGATCCTCGACACCCGCGACGAGAAGTTGAAGTCACGGTGCGAGGACTGCCCGTCCGACCTCAACGACGACCTGCTCATGGCACTCAAGGTGTGGCGTACCGGCCAAGCCAGCGAGCAGAAGATCCCGCCGTACACGATCTTCTCCAATGCCACACTGTTCGCGATCGCCGAGCACCAGCCGCGCACCCGGGCCGCGCTCGTGCGGATCAACGGTATCGGCGCGACCAAGGCCGACAAATACGGCGAGGACGTGCTCTCGCTGGTGCACGAGCACGTCTGATCCTGCAAAAGTGCAGGTCAAAAATAACTTGTGCGAATTTGTCATCGCCACATACTGTGGATGTCACCGCACGGGACGACGCGCGACGGGTATGCCCGTTGCACGGGTGGAGCCGTGATTGACCGCACGCACGAGAGGAGGCATGACAAAATGAACGACGCAGCATTCGCAGGTAAGCAGTTCACCGTGACCGAGGGTGGAGCTTTCGCAGCCGCAGCAGTAGTTCGTGTCGGCGCCTCCGGTGTGCGCATGCCCGTCCCGTCGCCGCGACCGTGGCGACTGCGGCATCGGCCGATTATCGGCGTCGATCGCGAACTACGTACGCGTCCCGTGTTGGAGTCCAGTCAAGGCTAGGTCTTCTCCGACCAGTCTCACTCACTTCGACCACGGGGCCGCGACATCGCGGACCCGTGGATAGTCGGGCCTGTCCGTCCACCCCGTGCGCCGAGCATGTGGGGCTGCGGCTGGCCCGCTCACACGGTTCGCGCACTCCCCAAACCGACATCCCCGTGCGCCCGCCGGCGCCGAGACCTTGAGCCACCCCGCTTGCGGGTGGGAGGTGAATGCACGTGCCAACCATTCTCGATGACCGAATACCTGTTGCGACCTGCCGAACTTTCAGCGAGATACCCTGCCGCGCAGGAGATCCCGACCTGTGGTTCGCAGAGACGCCCACCGACCTCGAACGGGCCAAGAGCCTGTGCGCTGCGTGTCCGGTGCAGCGCGCTTGCCTGGCCGCCGCGCTCGAGCGCGCAGAGCCCTGGGGGGTGTGGGGTGGCGAGATCTTCGACCAGGGGGTCGTGATCGCCCGCAAGCGCCCGCGCGGCCGACCGCGGAAGAACGCGGCGTGAGTCCCACGCGGGACCTCCACGGGGCCCCGCGGGGGCTTGTCGAGGTCCCGCGGGGCTTGTCGGTCGATCCGTGAGCTCGATCAGTCGGCGAACTGTGGAGTCCAGTGCTCGACGATGGCGCGATAGGGCGCTTCGGCGTCCATCTGAGAACAGATGCCCACCACGCCGAGCAGCACGCGGAACAGCATCACGTACTCGGCCGGCAATGCCAGCCGTCGCCCCGTCTGGAACTGCTCGCCCCGCACGTCGGTAGCCGTGTTGGCCACACGCATCAGCCATTTCCTGGTGAAGTGGAAGCTCTCGGAGCGCAGCGGGTCGACGTACGGCGCCAGATAGTTGCGGATGTCCTGGGGGGTGATCTCCAACCTCGGTGGAATGAACCCCTGACTGCGCAGGATCGGAAACAACGCGTCGTAGTCCTCGTCTCGAGCGAGCCGCAGGATCCGGCCCACCGCGGGCGGGATGCCACCCGGAAACTCCGCCACCGCACCGTAGTCCAGGGCGATCAGCCGGCCGTCGTCGGCGATCATGAAGTTGCCGGGATGCGGATCGCCGTGCAGCAGACCGGTTCGCGCCGGGGCGCTGATCTCGAACTCCGTCAGCTTGGCGGCGGCGTCGTTGCGCTCGGTCTGCGTCCCGCCCACGATCACCTCGCGCAGGGGCCGGCCCGTAACCCATTCGCTGACGATCACCTTGGGCGCGCTCGCGACCACCCGCGGTACCAGGACGTCGGCGTCGCCCGCGAAGGCCTTCGCGAATTTGCGTTGGTTGGTCGCCTCGTAGCGGTAGTCGAGCTCGGCCTCGGTGCGATCCGACAGCTCGTTCACGAGCGCTTTGACGTCGGCGCCGGGGGTCAGTGGTTTGAGCACCGACGACAGTCGGCCGAGCGCTTTGAGATCGGCCCGCAGAGCCTCGTCGGCGCCCGGGTACTGGACCTTGACGGCCACGTCGCGCCCGTCCGACCAGACGCCGCGGTGCACTTGGCCGATGCTCGCGGACGCCGCCGCGGTGTCGTCGAACGATACGAACCGCTCCTCCCACGTGCTGCCGAGTTGCTGGGCGAGTACCCGGTGCACCGTCGACGTCGGCATCGGTGGCGCCTCGTTCTGCAGCTTGGCGAGGGCATCGCGGTACGGTTCGGCGAACTCGGGTGGGACCGCCGCCTCCATGACGCTCATGGCCTGGCCGAGCTTCATCGCGCCGCCCTTGAGTTCGCCGAGCACCTCGAACACCTGCTGCGCGGCCTTCGCCTGGAGTTCGGCGTTCACCTCGTCACGGTCGGCGCCCGCGAGCCGTTTGCCCCACCCCTTCGCCGCGCGGCCTGCCATCCCGAGAGGAAGGCCTGCAAGTTTCGCGGTCCGCTTCGCACCGCCGCGCGTGATCTCCGACATCGTCGGTCGTGTCCTCCCGTTGTCCAGGGCGGTCCGGCCCCGATCCCATTCCGTCCGAACGGCGTTCGTCCGGGCGGGCGCGCCCGCACCCACATGCCGGATGCATGGTCCATCGCCGCGTCGCAACGCCGCAGCGGTCCGTTCCGACCTCCAAGGTACAGCCGAGCGATTCCGGCGCCGCCGCACTGGACGCGGCCGCTGCATCACAGGCGCCGACGATACGGTCCACCTGCGTCGCGGCCACGCCCGCCGTCATCCGCAGGACCGGACCCGATGCGCGTCCGGCCCGGCCGGTCAGCTGGCAGGCGATCGCCGGCCAGCCCGGGTCGGCGTCGGCGCGGGTCCGGTCGATGCAGCGTAGGCACGGCGTCATCCCGGGCAGTACGAGCGGCCCGACCACGCCGTTCCCGTCGCGAAGCCGCACGGGGAGATGTGCCGCGCGGGCACGCATCAGGCCCTGCACCAGCACCGGATCGACTACTAAGGCGTCCGTGAGGAGCACCAGGTCGGACGGGCGAGTGGCGGGATCCCAAGTGGGAGAGGTGACGACGGTGACCCGAACCCGCGGACGTTCATCCAGTTCGGTGAGCAGCGCGTCTGCCACCGGGCCACGCCGGTACACGTGGGTGACCAGCGGCGGCGGGTCGGACCACCACTCCACGAGCCCCGCACCGTCCAGTTCGTGGAGCAGTTCCGCGGTGTCGGCGGCCGAGAACCCGGTCTCCGCGGCCCGGTGGATCAGGTCCGGGTAGTCGCGATAAGTCTGTAGCCAGCGCAGAAGTGCCGCCGCCGCGTCGGGGGCGAGCCATGGCGGGGTACTCAGCAGCGGCGCGCCATCCGCCGAGGCGCCGATCTGTACCAGCCCCGGCGACCGTACGACGACGGTGGCGTGCGGTGCGATCCGCAGCCGACGCCGGTCCGGGGAGCGTTGGTCCTCCATGTCGGCACTATCGCACGGTGGCCGACGGTGATCCGCCGTCCGCACGCCGTAGTCCACAGGCTCAGCGGGCCTGTGGACCGATCATTCCCCGGCGCCGCCCTTCGCGTCGGGGTCGTCCGGCTTCTGCTCCCGCTCGGACTTGATCTGGCGCTCGAGTTCGGCGATCGGATCGTCGAGCGCAGAACCGCCCACCACCCGGTCGATGAAACCGGCGGGGGAGTCGAGGTCGTGCCCGTCCGGCATCAGGTCGGGGTGGGCCCACACCGCGTCGCGCTGCTCCAGCGATGTCGCGTCGAGCAGCCGATCCCACAGTGCCGCGGCCTCGCGGACCTTCCGCGGCCGCAACTCGAGCCCGACCAGGGTGGCGAAGGTCTGCTCGGCGGGACCGCCGGACGCGCGCCGGCGGCGCATCGTCTCCCGTAACGCGTCCGCGCTCGGCAGCCGGTCGCCGAGCGCGCGGTGCACCACGGTCTCGACCCAGCCCTCGATGAGCGCGAGCAGGGTCTCGAGTCGCTCCAGCGCGGCCTTCTGCTCCGGCGTCGCCTTGGGCTCGAGTGCTGCCGACTGTTCGGACATGAGCCGCTCGAGCGCTGCCGGATCGGCGAGCATCGACGGGTCGAGGTTGCGGGAGAGTTCCTCGATCCCGGACATGTCGATGTGGATTCCCCGGGCGTACTGCTCGACCGTGGCGAGCAGTCGCTGTCGTAGCCACGGTACGTGCGAGAACAAGCGATGGTGCGCGGCTTCCCGGGCCGCGAGGAAGACCAGGATCTCCTGGTCCTTCTGCTCCAGATCGCGGCTGAATGCCTCGATCGCCTCGGGCAGCAGCGCCAGGACGTCGACGGGGCCCAGCGGGATCCCGATATCGGTGGAGGTGAGCACCTCTTTGGACAGGTGCCCGAGGGCCTGGCCCAATTGCGTGCCGAACGACATCGAGCCGATCTGGGTGAACATGCCCATCATGGGTGCAGCCGCCTCGCGGGCCTCCTGCGGGAGGCCGTCGACCCACATGCCCGACACCTTCTCGGCAACGGGGTTGCACAGGCGCTTCCACGTGGGCAGCGTCTTCTCCAGCCAGTCGACGGGCGTCCACGCCTCGGTCTTCTGCGGTCCAGCAGGAAGCACCGTGGCTTCGTCGAGCCACAGCTGGGCCAGGTGGACCGACTCGTCGATCGCCCTGCGCTGGCCGTCCGAGACGGGGGAGTGCCTACCCATGGTCTGGCGCGCGAGCTGCGATGCGAGCTGGTAGTTGACCGGATCGCCGGGCGTGCCGCCGGGGTTGTTCATCGCCCCGCCCATGCCCGAGATCATCTGACCCAGCTGGCTGAGCATGTTGCCCAGCTGGGCAGGGTCGAACGGCTTATCGGGGTCGAAGCCGCCGAAGCCGAAGGGGTTCTGCTGGCCGGACTGGCCGGACTCGGCGCGGCGCTGCTCCTCCTCGCGCCTCCTGCGCTCGGCGTCGTCGGACGAGTCGTCGCCGAAGGAGAATCCGAAGGGCACGTCGTTCATACGGTCCACGGTACTTCCCGGTTCCGGCCGGCGCGCGAGCGTCCGTCACGCTCTCGGCGAACAGCGCTCGCTAGTCTGACCGAGTGAGACACCGCCTACCCGTTCTCCTGGTGGCACTGCTCCCCTTCCTCCTGCTCGTTCTGCTGGGGGTCTCGGTGCAGGTGCCGTTCGTCGCGGTCGGCGCTGGCGCCACAGCCGACACGCTCGGCAGCTACGAGGGTAAGAAGGTGATCACTGTCAGCGGCCACTCGGTGCGCTCACCGTCGGGCAAGCTGCTGCTCACCACCGTGGAGCTGACGCCCAACATCAATCTGTTCGCAGCCCTCGGATACTGGGTGACTGGTGACTACCAGCTGGCGCCGCGCGACGTCTACTACCCGCCGACGCAGAGCCGCAAGGAGACCGACGCTGCGAGTCGCGCACAGTTCGTCGGTTCCGAGGCGGCCGCGACCGTTGCCGCGCTGAAGTATCTGTCCGTTCCGCTGGCACCCGGCGTCGCCGCGGTGACCGTGGGCGGCCCTTCGGACGGCAAGCTCGAACTCGGCGATGTGATCGCCGCCGTAGACGGCCGGACGATCACCGACATCGCAGCCGTGCAGGCTGCCGTGTCGGCGCGGGCGCCGGGAACAACGGTGCAGGTCACCGTGCAGCGGAACGGGACCACGAAGACGATTCCGGTCGTGTTGGGCGCCCGGCCGGACGACCGCACCAAGGGCCTGCTGGGAATCTCGGTCGGGCCGGTACCGGCCGATTCGAGACTCGACATCGATTACGACGTCGAAGGAATCGGAGGCCCCTCGGCCGGTCTGATGCTGGCCCTCGGCCTCGTAGACATGCTCGGACCGACCGATCTGGCCGGCGGGCGGACGATCGCGGGGACCGGCGAGATCGACGACGACGGTACGGTCGCCCCGATCGGCGGAATCACCCACAAGCTTCGCGGTGCACAGAAGCAGGGCGCCACCGTCTTCCTGGTACCCGAGCAGAACTGCGCCGAGGCCAAGACCGACACCCCGAAGGGGATGCAGCTGGTCAAGGTGACTTCGCTGTCGAACGCCGTGTCCTCGTTGGCCCTGGTGCGGGAGGACAAGCCGGCGCCGCACTGCTGATCGCGACCCGGACTACTCGTTGTCCAGCGTCGCCCGCAGGCCGTCGACCAGCCCCCGCGCCATGTCGTCGGCGCGGAGCACGTCGGAGGCGGCGAACGGGTCGTCGTGCTCGTTCTCGGGCCGCAACTGGAACAAAGTGATGTGCTGACCGTCGCGCAGCACGGCGGCGACCATCCGCGCAGCGCGGCGACCGGGGTGTGCCTCAGCGGCCTCGCGGGCGGCGAGGTCGGCCGCATCGCGGTCCGCCAGCAGGGGTTCGACGACTCCGTCCAGCTCGGCCTCGGCGTCCGGCGGCAGGACGATGATCTCCTGCACCAGGGCGCACCCGACCACCTCGTCGGGCCAGCTCGTGGTCGCCAGCACGTGGTCGAGTTCCGCGCTTCCCCCGGTGGGATCGCCGGGGAGCGGCTCCTGCTCGATCATCGTGAGCTCGGTGCCGTCATCGAGCATGTCTGCCCACTCGGGCTGGCTCTGCGCCAGCAGGGCTGTCGGAACCAGCCCGAACAACTGCGGGGGCTGACCCCATCCACGGGGGTCCACGAACTCCATCGCCTCCATCGCCGCGCGTCCTAACGACGCCTCGTCGAACGTGCCGAACTCGCTGTGGGTCACAGGGGCTTCATCCTCATCGGGGGTAGGGGTCCGCTCATCTTCGCATCCAGGCTCAAGGTGGGCGTGAGAGACGGTCTGGACCAGGCAATCCGTACAGTGGACCGCGTGAGCAATCGTGGTGCGACGGGGATTCCGTCGCTGTCCCGGCGGGCCAAGATCCTCATCGCTGTTGCGGTGGCGCTATTGGCTGTGCTGTTGATCGGTCCGCGTTTCGTGGACCTGTACACCAATTTCCTCTGGTTCTCGTCCGTGGGGCACACCTCGGTGCTGCGGACGGTGGTGCTCACGCGGGTCGTCCTGTTCCTGATCGCGGGGCTGGTGATGTGGCTGTTCACGTTCGGCGGGATGTGGATGGCATACCGCGTGCGGCCCGCGTTCCTCCCATCGCCCACCGACGATCCCGTCGTCCGCTACCGCGCGGTGGTGACCGGCCGGATCAAGACGTTCGCGCTGATCCCATCGATCCTGGTCGGCCTTATCGCAGGGATCTTCGGGCAGGCGGCGTGGACCACAGTGGTCCTGTACCTGCATCGGGTGCCGTTCGGGACGTCTGATCCTCAGTTCCACAAGGACATCGGCTTCTACGCGTTCACATTGCCGTTCATCCATCTGCTGCTCTCGTTCCTGTTCGCAGGCTTGATCGTGATGTTCCTGGCCAATGTGTTGGCGCACTACGTCTTCGGTGGTGTGCGCCTGGCCGGGCGCGACGGGCGGCTCGCCCGCGGGGCGCGGATTCAGATGGCGTCGATTGCGGGGGCGTTCCTGCTCACCAAGGCTGCGGCGTACTGGTTCGATCGCTACGACCTGGTCTATTCGCAGCGGTCGCGCATGTTCACCGGTGCCGGTTACGCCGACGTCCACGCGGTGCTGCCCGCCAAGGCGATCCTCACGGGGATCGCCATCATCTGTGCGGGCGCCTTCTTCGCCGGCGTCGTGATGCGCGATCTGCGGGTGCCCGCGATCGCCACCGTGCTGATGCTGTTCTCCTCGCTGGTCGTGGGCTTCGGTTGGCCGCAGGCCGTCCAGTACTTCGAGGTCAACCCGAGCCTCGAGAAGGAGACCGCCTACATCGAGCGCAACCTCGCCGGCACCAAGGCCGCGTACGGGCTCACCAACATCAGGTACGTCCGAGACTTCGGGGATGCGACCCGGGACCAACTGCAGACGATCACCCCGGACGACAGCTCGTCACTGCAGAACGTACGGCTGCTCGACCCGTCGGTGGTCTCCGACGCATTCAGCAAGGGGAGCGAGCTCAAGCAGTTCTATGCGCTACCGGACCAGCTGGCGGTGGATCGGTACGTGACCGACGGCAAGCTGACGAACTACCTCGTGGCCGCCGTCGAGCTCGATCCCAGCAAGACACCCGCCGACTGGGGCAACCGGCACCTCGTCTACACCCACGGGAACGGGCTGCTGTCCGCACCCGCGGGCCAGGTGAACCAGGTGCTCGCCGCGGCCGACCAGGCCAACATCGGCTCCGGCGGCGGGCAGCCGGTGATGACCGTCAACGGGATCGGGGGCAAGGTCACGGTGACCCAGCCGCGGATCTACTTCGGCGAGGTCATCGGCTCCGATCCGGATTTCTACTCCGTGGTCGGCGGCGGTACGGGTGGGCCGCGCGAGTACGACAACGACCGTGACCACACCACGTACACCGGCAGTGGCGGCGTCCCCCTGCGCGGCTGGCCCACGCGGCTGGCGTACGCGATCAAGTTCGGCGAGCGGAACCTGCTGTTCAACCGAGACATCGACAGCAGGTCCAAGATCCTGTACCTACGCGACCCCAGGGACCGCGTGCGGCAGGTGGCCCCGTTCCTCACCACCGACGCCAAGACCTATCCGGTGGTAGACCAGGACAACGGACATATCGTGTGGGTCGTCGACGGCTACACGACGCTGTCGCAGTACCCGTACTCGCAGCCGACCTCGCTGCAGGACGCGACCGTCAACCCGGATCAGCAGAACGCCACCAACCTGCCGACCAGCACCCGGACCCAGCCGGATCAGAGGATCGGCTACATCCGGGACTCGGTCAAGGCCACGGTGGACGCGTACGACGGCACGGTGCACCTGTACCAGGTCGACGACCATGACCCCGTCCTCGCGGCCTGGGAGAAGGTCTTCCCCGGTGTCGTCGAGCCCAGATCGCACATCCCTGCCGCGATCTCGGACCACTTCCGGTACCCACAGGACCTGTTCGAGGTGCAGCGTTACCTGTTGCAGAACTACCACACGTCGGACCCGACCAGTTACCGCCAAGGCAACAACGTGTGGCAGCTGGCGGACGCGCCCGACGGGACGCCCGACCAGGGGGCCGCGCAGGCGCCGTACTACTCGGTGGCGTCCAATCTGTCGAACGGTAACGCGTACTTCCAGCTGTCGTCGCTGCTGCAGGCGAAGGACCAGCAGTACCTCGCTGCAGAGGTCTCGGTGTCGTCGTCGCCCGGGAGCTACGGCCAGATCACGATCCGGGAGTTCGCCGACGGGAGCCTGGTGCGCGGTCCGCAGGGTGCCGCGGGTGTCATCGCCGCGTCGGCACCGATCACCAACGACCGCGCCAACATCGACGCGATCAAACCGCGCTACGGGAACATGCAGGGCATTCCGCTCAAGGACGGCGGCTTCGTGTATCTGTGGCCCATGTATGCCGGCACGGACGCGCCGAAGCTGATCAAGGTGCTCGCGCTGAACCCCGTGGGGAACGGCACCGTCGGCTACCAGCCGACAGTGGAGCAGGCGCTCGAGCAGGCCGGCTATCAGGACGTCGACTCGGCGCTGGGTAGTGCGCCGACCGGCGTCGCGGGAGGTCCCGCCGAAACCGTTGTCGCGAGCCCGCCCGTCACCGCCGTGCAACCCGCGACGGTGGGCCCGCCGGCGACGGTGCCGGATACGGGTGATTCGGCGCAGGTGCAGGCCGCTGTGAAGGCGGTATCCGACGCGTGGTCTGCGGTGCTGGCGGCGCAGAAGGCGGGTGACCAGGTGGCGATCGGCCAGGCCATGGCTCGGCTGGGCGACGCGGTGAACAAGCTCCAGGCGCTGAACACCACGCCGCCGAAGTAGGTGCCGGTCCCGCCGCCCGTGGAGGCGGGACTGGCGGGCGAAATCGGGCTCTGTTCAGGCGATTTGTGTTCTGGATACCCGCTCGCGTAACGTTGTGTTCACCAACGCGGGGTGGAGCAGCTCGGTAGCTCGCTGGGCTCATAACCCAGAGGTCACAGGTTCAAATCCTGTCCCCGCTACAACGAAGGTCCCGTATGACAAAGGCTCCAGTGCTTCGGCACTGGAGCCTTTGATCATTTCGGCCGTCATGTCACCGTGGACGGCTCATCAGGCGGGGTTTCGCGTGCGGCCACGCCCGACCGGCGCATGGCAAAGCCTTCGCCTGGCTTAGAGGTATCCCAACATGGTGATCATCCGCAGTGCGGCTACGGTTAGCAG
>CAJCHX010000111.1 GCA_903970215.1 Acidobacteriaceae bacterium | reverse complement strand
CGGCGCCCGCGGTGTCGCCGGTTGCCGACTTCAGTATGGCACCGGTGACCGGGGGCGGCCACTACCAGCGAGCCCACAGGGTGGGGCGTCCCGGCGGACCGTCAGGCGCCGTCTCGCGCCTCCCGTGCTCCCTTGGACGCGAGCTGATCCGCGAGCTCGTTGCCCTCGTTGCCGGCGTGCCCCTTGACCCACCGCCAGTCGATCTCGTATCGCCCGGCGACCGCATCGAGGCGCTGCCACAGCTCGGCGTTCTTGACCGGTTTCTTGTCCGCGGTCTTCCAACCGTTGCGTCTCCAGTTGGTGACCCACTTGGTGATGCCGTTCTTCACGTACGAGCTGTCGGTGTGCAGGATCACCGGGTGCGGCGCGGTGATCGCCTCGAGCGCAGCGATCGCGCCCATCAGCTCCATTCGGTTGTTCGTGGTGTCGCGTTCGCTGCCGTACAGCTCCTTCTGGTGCGGGCCGAAGCGCAATACTGCGCCCCAGCCCCCGGGGCCGGGATTCCCCAGGCAGGCGCCGTCGGTGTAGATCTCGATCGCGTCCGTCACCGGTCCAGAGTAGGGGCCGGGCGCGCGGCCCTGCCCGACACGGTCCGCGATCGCCCGGCGACCGGTAGACTGACCCGATGACACAGTTTCGAGAAATGTGTCCCATCGTGTTTCTCGGGGCCGGTTGGGGGCGTTGGTGACGGCGGCCCTCGCGCCGGTGGGTGACGATCCCAAGGGACGGGCTCGTACGCGCCGCCGGTTGATCCGGGCCGCCTATTTCGTCTTCGCTCAGCACGGCTACGGCTCCACCACCGTCAAGATGGTCTGCGACGCAGCCGGCTTCACCCGGGGCGCGTTCTACTCCAACTTCTCCAGCCTGGAGGAGTTGTTCATCGAGGTATGGCGGTTCCACGTCCACTGGATCATGCAGGTGATGGCGAAGGTCGTGGACAACAAGGCAGTGCAGGGCGCCGACTACTCGAAGTTGATCGAGTACGCCGTGCGGGCGATCCCGGTCAACGCGCGGTGGCACCGGGTGAACTCCGACTTCGTGGCATTGTGCACCCGCACCCCGGAGCTGCAACAGACGGTGCGCGATGCGCAACAGATGCTGCTCGCCAATATGCTGCCCACCGTGATGCACATGATGGAACTCGCGGGGCGTCGGGTGACCGAGCCCGAGGCGATGGGCTACGCGCTGCTCTCGGTGCACGACGGCACCGCCGCGCAGTGCGTGATCGATCCCGACTCGGAGATGTTGGCGCGCAACCGCATCCGGCTGCTGACCGCGACGCTCGACATGTACAGCGAGCCGATCGCGTAGTGCGGACGGCGTTGCTCATCGGCATCGGAGCCGGGGACCCCAAACAGGTGACGGTGCAGGCGATCGAGGCCATGCGCACCGTCGACGTGTTCTTCGTGCTGGACAAGGGGGCCACGGTGGGGACCCTCACCGGCATCCGGCAGGAGATCCTCGACCGGTACGTGGGACCAGGCGTTCGTCTGGTGCTCGTGCCCGACCCGCCCCGGGACCGATCATCAGCGGATTACACAGCCGCCGTGGATGATTGGCACTCGCGCCGCGCCGCTGCACTGGCTGCGGCGATCTCCCGCGAGGTGCCCGACGGCGGCGTGGCGGGATTCCTGGTCTGGGGCGATCCGTCGCTGTACGACTCGACCTTGCGCGTGGTGGAGCGGGTCTCGGATTCGATGCCCCTGACGGCCACCGTGATACCCGGGATAACCAGCGTGCAAGCGTTGACCGCCGCGCACGCAATCCTGCTCAACCGGGTCGGTGAGCCGATCCACATCACCACCGGTCGCCGCCTAGCGGAGGACGACGGACGCAACACCGTGGTGATGCTCGACGCCGACTGCACGTTCCGCGAGACCGCGCGGCCGAACGACCTGATCTACTGGGGCGCGTACCTCGGAACGCCGCACCAGATCCTGATCGCCGGCACCGTCGGCGAGGTGGGCGGGAAGATAGCGGAGAGTCGCGCCGCCGCCCGAGCCGAGCACGGCTGGATCATGGACGTGTACCTGTTGCGCCGCCCGGTCACCCCGCCCCGTCGGCCAGCGCCGCCATGACGCGGTCGGCGATCTCGGGGCGGCACACGACCAGGTCCGGCAGGTACACGTCGGCATTGTTATAGGTCAGTTCCGAGCCGTCGAGGCGCGAGCAGTGCAGGCCCGCGGCGCGGGCCACGCCTACCGGCGCACACGAGTCCCATTCATACTGGCCACCCGCGTGCAGGTAGACGTCCACATCGCCGCGTACCACAGCCATCGCTTTCACCCCGGCCGAGCCCAGCGATACCGGAGTCAGCCCCAGCCGATGCGCCACCCGGAACATCCCGGGGGTCGCGCGGCTCCGGGAGATCGCCATCGTGCCGGTGAGCGGCCCCGTCGGCGTCGCGACCGTGTCCGAACGGAACACCTCGCCCGTCGCGGGCAGCGACACGACCGACGCCTCGGGCCGACCGCCGAGGGTGAGCGCGACGTGGACGGCGTAGTCCGGCAGATGGGCTGCGTAGTCCTTGGTGCCATCGAGCGGATCGATGACCCACACGCGATCGGCGGACAGGCGCGCCGTCCCGTCCGGGGCCTCCTCCGACAGCACCGCGTCGGCGGGCCGATGGGCTCGAAGCACCTGCGCGATCCACGCCTGCGCGAGGCGGTCGCCGGTGTCGCCCAGCGTCTGGCTCGTGAGGAGGCCGCCGTGTCGGATCGCCTCCAGGATCCGGCCGGCCCCGTCGGCGATCTCAGCGGCCAGGTCGATGTCGGATATCCGGCCCCATCGGCGCGCACCGTCCCCCGGCGACCTGCCTGATCGGGTGTGATCACTCGGCGGTGTCATGGTCCCACCTTAGAGTGGAATCGTGCCCGAGCTACCCGAGGTCGCCGCGATCGCCGATTACGTCCGTGGAGCAGCCGTGGGCACCACGATCCGGCGGGTGGATGTGGCCGCGTTATCGGTGCTGAAGACCTATTCGCCCGGTCCCGCCGATCTGGTCGGCGCGGAAGTGACCGATAGCGAGCGGATCGGCAAGTATTTCGTTCTGCGTGCGCGCACGGCCGCAGGCGAGTCGGTGGCGATGGTGGTGCATCTGTCCCGTGCGGGGTGGCTGCGCTGGTCTGCCAAGCTTCCCTCGACGCCGTTGCGGCCCGGCGGCAAGTCGCCGATCGCGCTGCGGGTGCACGTCGGTCCGCCCGGCCAGGGCTTCGACCTCACCGAGGCCGGAACCCAGAAGCGGCTCGCGGTCTGGATCGTGCGCGACCCGGCCGAGGTGGAGATGCTCGCGTCTCTGGGGCCGGACGCTCTGGCGGTATCCCGTGACGAGTTCGCGGCGATCCTGGCGGCCTCGCGCTCGCAGCTCAAGACGGTGCTCCGGGACCAGCGGGTGATCGCGGGTATCGGCAACGCGTACTCGGACGAGATCCTGCATACCGCCCGGTTGTCGCCGTTCGCGTCCGCGAAGGGCCTCAACGCCGAAGCCGTCACCCGCCTGTACGAGGCGATGCGTTCCGAACTCGACGATGCGGTCGCGCGCTCGGTCGGACAGCACGTGGCGACTCTGAAGGCGGAGAAGCGGTCGGGGATGGCGGTCCACGGGCGTACCGGCAGCCCGTGTCCTGTGTGCGGTGACACCGTCCGGGAGGTGTCGTTGTACGACCGCTCGTTCCAGTACTGCCCGACGTGCCAGACGGGTGGCAAGATCCTGGCTGATCGCCGGATGTCGCGCCTGCTCAAATAGGTGCCGGGGGTCGCCGGGCCGCGGCAGCGGGGCAGTCGCCGATGATGTGATTCCCATCACTTTCCGATGGTGCTGGAATCGGTGTGACCGCGGTCCGGTTGCGACGGGGGACAACACACGACGAAAGGGCGACACCGTGGGACACTCTCGGAAGGCACTAGATCTCGGACTGCTGACGCTGCGTACGGCGGTGGGTGCGACGCTGGCGTACCACGGCTCGCAGAAGCTGTTCGGCTGGTTCGACGGCCCGGGCCTCGAGGCCACGGCGCAGGGTTTCGAGTCGATGGGCTTCACGCCGGGCAAGCCGAACGCGGTGCTGGCCGGCGCGGGCGAGTTCGGCGGTGCGCT
>CAJCHX010000110.1 GCA_903970215.1 Acidobacteriaceae bacterium | reverse complement strand
CACGCCGATCATCCCGTCCTCGCGAGCCGCAGCACGCCCGCCGATCGCCACGCGCTCGTTGTTCAGCGTCGCGGTGGCCACCCGCCATCCCTCGCCGACGGCGCCGAGCCGCTGCGTATCAGGGATCTGGACATCGGTGAGGAAGACCTCGTTGAACTCGGCCTCGCCGGTGATCTGCCGCAGCGGCCGCACATCAACACCGGGATCGGTCATATCGCACAGGAAGTACGTCAGGCCACGGTGTTTCGGCACGTCGGGGTCGGTCCGGGCGACCAGGATCGCGAGTCGGGCGTTGTGCGCTCCGGACGTCCAGACCTTCTGCCCGGTCACCACCCAGTGGTCGCCGTCGCGGACCGCTCTGGTCGCCACCGACGCGAGGTCGGAGCCCGCGCCGGGTTCGCTGAACAACTGGCACCAGATCTCCTCGCCGGTCCACAGCGGACGCAGGAAGCGGTCCTTCTGCTGCTCGGTACCGAAAGTGAGGATGGTGGGCGCGGCCATGCCCAGGCCGATCCCGTTGGCCCGACTGTTGTTGTCCGGCGCGCCTGCCTCCAGAAACATCCAGTCGACCTCGGCCTGCAACGCCTGCGAGAGACCGAGGCCACCGCGTCCGACCGGGTACCCGACCCACGCGAGCCCGGCGTCGAACCGGGCACGCAGGAACTCCAGCCGGTCTGTGTCGGCCGGGGGGTGGGTTGCGAGGAGATCGGCGACGCGAATGCCGATCTCGACGCCGGGGTCGGTCGCGGTGCTCATCGCGCTGCGCGCGCGGCAGCCTGCCGCTTGAGTTCGGTGCGCGCCAGGGCATTCTTGTGCACTTCGTCGGGCCCGTCTGCGAAGCGCAGCGTGCGGATGCCCGCGTAGGCCTCGGCCAGCGGGAAGTCCTGGGACAGCCCGCCTGCGCCGTGTGCCTGGATCGCCTTGTCCAGGATCCACTGGACGGTGGCGGGTGTGGCGATCTTGATCGCCTGGATCTCGGTGTGTGCACCGCGATTCCCGACGGTGTCCATCAACCACGCGGTCTTGAGCACCAGCAGGCGCAGTTGCTCGATGCGTACACGAGATTCGGCGATCCAGTCCCGGATCACCCCCTGCTCGGAGAGCGGCTTGCCGAACGCGACGCGGTCGGTGACGCGCTCACACATCAGCTCGACCGCTCGTTCCGCGATACCGATCGATCGCATGCAGTGGTGGATCCGACCGGGCCCGAGCCGGGCCTGCGCGATGCCGAACCCATCGCCCTCGCCGGCGATCAGATTCGCGGCCGGGACGCGCACGTCGGTGAAGGACATCTCGGCGTGACCACCGTGGCTGTGGTCGTCATAACCGAAGACCTCCATGCCTCGGATGATCTCGACGCCCGGCGTGTCCCGGGGCACCAGGATCATCGACTGCTGACGATGCCGCTCCGCGTCGGGGTTCGTCTTGCCCATCACGATGAAGATCTGCGCGTTCGGGTTCATGGCGCCGGTGATCCACCACTTGCGGCCGTTGATCACGTACTGGTCGCCGTCGCGCTCGATGCGGGTGCCTATGTTCGTCGCGTCCGATGACGCCACGTCGGGTTCGGTCATGGCGAACGACGACCTGATCTCGCCTGCCAGCAGCGGCCTCAGCCAGCGCTCCTGCTGTTCGCGCGTACCGAATTGCGCGAGCACCTCCATGTTGCCGGTGTCCGGCGCAGCGCAGTTCAGTGCCGGTGGAGCGAGATGGATGCTGCGACCGGTGATCTCGGCCAACGGCGCGTACTGCAGGTTGGTCAGACCCGCGCCGTGCTCACTCGGCAGGAACACGTTCCACAAGCCGCGGCGTCTCGCCTCCGCTCGCAGCTCAGAGAGCACGGGAACCGAGTCCCATGCCCACCGGTTCTCCAGCGCGGCGAGCTGATCGTGGAAGGTCCGCTCGGCGGGGTAGACGTAGCCCTCCATGAAGTCGAGCAGGCTCGCCCTGCGGTCCTCGGTCTGGGAGTCGAATGCGAAGTCCATCAGCGGTGCTCCTCGAGCGATGTGAGGCCGGTGTCGAGCATGACGTTCACCGCGTCACCGACACGGTCGAAGCCGGCACCGACGGTCTGGCCGTGGATGAATCGGTAATGGATGCCTTCGATAATCGCGGCGAGCTTGAACGACGCGAGCCCGAGGTAGAACCCGAAGCGGGACAGGTCGCGGTCGCTACGCGACCGGTACAACTCGATCACTTCATCCTCGGTGAGGAAACCGGGCGCGGTGTTGGCGTCGGCTACCGACTGATCGCCCAGCAGCGCGCCGAGGCGGTGGTAGACGATCATCAGCGCGAGGTCGGTGAGCGGATCTCCGAGTGTCGCCATCTCCCAGTCGATCACGGCAGCCGGGCGATCCCGCGCATCGACCAGAACGTTGTCGAGCCGGTAGTCGCCGTGCACGATGCCCGGCGCAGACTCGGTGGGTACGTCGGCTTCGAGCCTGCGGAACAGAGCGTCGGCAGCGGGGAGGTCGCGGGTGTACGACGCGTCCAACTGCTTCCGCCACCGGTTCACCTGGCGCGCGAGGAAGCCTTCGGGGCGGCCGAAGTCCGCGAGCCCGACCGACGCGGGATCGACCGCGTGCAGCGTACTCAGTGTCTCGACCAGGCCGACCGAGATCGCCCGTGTCCGCTCCGGCCCCAGCGGTACGAGCTCGGTGCGCGTGCGGTACGGGACCCCATCGATCCGCTCCATGACGTAGAAAGGCGCGCCCAGCACGTCGGGGTCGGTGCACAGCCCGTACGTGTGCGGGACCGGGACGTCCGTACCACCGAGCGCAGACATCACACGGTATTCGCGCCCCATGTCATGCGCGGTCGCCAGTACATGCCCCAGCGGCGGGCGCCGCACGATCCACGTGTGCGCGCCGTCGCCGACTTCGTAGGTGAGATTCGACTTGCCACCCGCGATCAGTCTGGCGGTGAGTCCGGTGCCCGCTCCGGAAACAGCCCCCGCCAGCCATTGCTCGAGCCTGCTCAGGTCGAGTCCGGGCGGATCGCCAGGCGGATTCGATTGCGCAACAGGGTCATCGGTCATCCGAACACCACCACGCTGACCACCTCGGCGACACAGGCCGGCTTGTCTGCGCCTTCCCGCTCGATCGTCACCTTGGCGACCACCGCGTGTCCCGGACCACTGGGGGTCACGGACTCCAGCACGACGCCGGCCCGAATCCGGGAGCCCACCGGAACGATGGACGGGAATCGAACCTTGTTGGAGCCGTAGTTGATTCCCATCGTGGTGCCCTCGACCTTGTACACCTGCCACACCAGCGTGGGGATCAGCGACAGGGTCAGGTATCCGTGTGCAATGGTGGTGCCGAACGGTCCGGCGGCCGCCTTCACCGGGTCGACGTGGATCCATTGGTGGTCGCCGGTCGCGTCGGCGAACGCGTCGATCTGGCCCTGGTCGATCGTGTGCCAGTCCGAATACCCGAGGTGTGCGCCCACCGCAGCGGTCAGCTCGTCGAGTCCGTTGAGAGTCTTCATGTGCGTGTGCTCCCCGCTCGCTTCTCGGTTCCGCTAGTCCTTGGGCCCGCCGGCCACGTACAGCACCTGCCCGGAGACGAAACCTGCACCCTCACTGGCGAAGAACGACGCGGCGTGTGCGATGTCGTCGGGGTTACCGACACGCTGCACCGGGATCTCCTTGGCGGCGAACGCCTTGAAGTCCTCGAACGGGACGCCCACCCGTGCGGCCGTAGCGGCGGTCATGTCGGTGGCGATGAATCCGGGGGCGATGGCATTTGCGGTGACGCCGAACTTGCCGAGCTCGATGGCCAAAGTCTTGGTCAGACCCTGCATGCCGGCCTTCGCGGCGGAGTAGTTGGCCTGGCCCCGGTTGCCCAGCGCCGACGTCGACGACAAGTTGACGATCCGGCCGTAGCCCGCCTTCGTCATGTACGCCTGCGCCGCGCGGGACATCAGGAACGCGCCGCGAAGGTGCACTGCCATCACCGTGTCCCAGTCGTCGACGGACATCTTGAACAGCAGGTTGTCGCGCAACACGCCGGCGTTGTTCACGAGAACCGTGGGGGCGCCCAGCTCGTTCGCGACACGCTCGACCGCAGCCGTCACCTTCGCCTCGTCCGAGACGTCCACGCCGACTGCGAGCGCACGGCCTCCGGCGGCGACGATCTCGTCCACGGTGCCCTGGCATGCGGCCTCGTCGAGGTCGAATACAGCGACCTGCAGCCCGTCGGCGGCGAGCCGCTTGGCGACTGCCGCGCCGATGCCGCGGGCGGCTCCGGTGACGATGGCGGTACGGGTCTCGGACATGTGCATCTCCTATCGGTGCGACCCGGCCGCGGCGTCGGCGGCGAGATCGGGGATGAGCGCGGCCAGGGCCGCGCGGGTGGTGGTGGCGTCGCGGTGGAGCACACCGCGCAGCCCGACGGCCTGTGCGCCGTCGATGTTGGGCTCGGCATCGTCGACGAAGACGACCCGATCGGCACAGTCGACGAACCGGACACCGTCCGTAGCCTCGCCGAGGCCATGTAGTACCCGGTGATAGATCTCGGGCTTCGGTTTGCGCAGACCCACCTCCTCGGAGATGACGACGGGATCGAACAGCGCGTCGATCCGGCTGCGCGGGTAGCGGTTACCCCAGCTGTTGGACAGCAAGGCGACCTTCACGCCGATCGCCCGCAGGTCCTCGGCGAGCCGCCAGGTGGCCTCGTCCTGACGAGTGGCAGCAAACAGGCGGCCGAGCAGCCCCTCGGCCGCGACCGGTACTCCATCGGTCCTGCGGAGCCGCTCGGCCAGCAGACGATCGAATTCGTCGGGTTGCAGCTCGCCGGTCTCGAGCCGGTGGATCGGGCTACCTTCGGGTGCATCACGGCTCAACCACGACCGCAGAGCCTCGGTGAACGACGAAGGATCTATGCCATCAGCGGCGACCCAGGCCCTGACCGTGTCGCGCATCGGCCCGGTGAGCACGCCGCCGTAATCGAACACGACCGCCTCCACCGGCGGCACCGAATCCGCGTCCCGCGCGATGCGGCCGTCGGTTTCCGACACGCTCACTCTCCCGCCACATAGGCGACGCGTCCCACGGTCGTCCCGTCCGCGAGGCGTTGGAGTGCGTCGGCGACCGCCTCCAATGGCAGCCGCTCACTGACCAGCGGACCGATCCGGCCGGCGTCCGCGAGAGCAGTCAGCTCCGCGTGGCACTCGGCGACCAGGGCAGGTGCCTTGACGTTGTACAGACCCCAGTGCAGTCCGACGATCGAATAGTTCTTGATCAGTGCGTGATTGAGCGCGGCGGACTGGATCTCGCCCCCCGCGAAGCCGATGATCACGATCCGGCCCTCGAACGCTATGCACTTCGTGGTGCGCTGGTAGGTCTGGCCGCCGACGGGGTCGAATACGACGTCGGCACCTCTACCCCCCGTCACGTCCTTGACCACGGCGACGAAGTCCTCCGTGTGCCGGTCCACCACGACGTCGGCACCCAGATCCCTTGCGACAGCTGCCTTCTCCGGACCACCCACCACGCCGATCACCCGCGCTCCGGCGGCCTTGCCGAGCTGCACTGCGGCGGTGCCGACGCCACCCGCGGCGGCATGCACGAGCAGCGTCTCGCCCGGCTGCAGCGCGGCGCGGCGGTGCAGCGCGAACCAGCCGGTCTGGTAGCCGATGTACAGCGACGCCGCTTGCGCGTCGTCGAGCGACGCGGGTGCGCCGAACGTCACGGCCTCGTCCAGCACCGCGTACTCCGCGAAACCACCGTGGGGCAGCGATGTTCCGCCGAGCACCCGGTCCCCTACAGCGAACCGCGTCACCTCGGGTCCGACCGCCACCACCTCACCGCACAGCTCGACTCCCGGCGTGAACGGCAGATCAGGCCGCACCTGGTACAGGCCTCGGCACATCAACACGTCCGGGAAGTTCGCCGCGGACGCCAGCACCCGCACAACGATCTGCCGCCCAACCGGTTCGGGAACCGACACGTCGGTCAATGTGAGGACAGCTCTCGGCTCACCGAGTTCGCCTACCCGCCATGCCTTCATCTACAGCGCTCCTTGCTGCTCGAGACCGCGTTGAAGTTTGTTCATCCCGCCCAGCCACCTGTCGGTGTGCGTGGCCCGCGTCGCGTAGTAATCCGCCACCTGGGGGTGCGGCAGGATCAGGAACCGGTTGTCGCCCAGCGCCTCCCACACCGACTCGGCGAGTTGTTCCGGAGTGAGAGCGCTGTCGTGTGCGAGCAGCTCTTGCAGCGGCCCCGCATCGTCGAACATCCTGGTGCGCACGCCCTGTGGGCAGATCGCCTGCACCACGACACCCCGGTGTCGGTACGTGGCCGACAACCACTCCGCGAATCCGATGACCGCGTGCTTGGTGGTCGAATAGGTGGGAGTGCCCAGCATGGTCAGCAGGCCCGCCGCCGACGCTGTGACCACATACCGGCCAGCGCCCTTCTCGACCCAATCGGGTACCAGCAGTCGGGCGGCACGCACATGGGCCATGACGTTGACATCCCACGATCGCGCCCAATCGACCTCGCTCGCATCCAGTCCACGCCCGTGGTCGATACCCGCATTGCCGAACCACACGTCGATGGCACCCAGGTGTTCCCGCGCCGCGCCCACGAGATCGGCGACGCCGGTCTCCGAAGCAGCGTCGCCGGGCACGGCGTGCGCCCCGATCTCGGCGGCGACCGCACGAACCGCATCGGCGTCCAGGTCGTTCACGACGACCCGCTCGCCCGCCGCTGCGAGCCTCGTCGCGATCGCGCGGCCGATCCCGTTTCCCGCGCCGGTCACGACGACGCCGCGGCCCGACGGCAGCCCGCTCCCAGACTCGTGCCCTACCACGTCACCGCGCTCCCCCAGGTCTGACATCACACTCCGCCCGTCAGCGTGATGCCCCCGTCGATCACGACCGTTTGGCCAGTGATCCACCCCGCGTCGGATGACAGCAGGAATGCGACCACCGCACCGATGTCCTCTGGGACGCCGAGTCGCTTGAGCGGGTAGGCGCTCGCCACCTCGTCCTCGCGCCCCTCGTACAGGGCCCCCGCGAAACGCGTCTTGACCACCGCCGGCGCAACGGCGTTGACGCGGATATTCGGGCCCAGCTCGACGGCGAGCTCCTCAGTGAGGTGGATCAGCATCGCCTTGCTGGCGCCGTACATCGCGATCCCGGGCGCGGGTTTGATGCCACCGACGGAGGCGACGTTGACGATCGCACCCCCGTGCTGCGCCTGCCACGCCTTGTGCACCTCCTGCACCCACGCCAGCGCCGCCAGGACGTTGACGTCCACGATCTTTCGCGCGGCAGCGATGTCGACAGTCATCAGCGGCCCGAACACCGGGTTGATACCGGTGTTGTTCACGAGGAGGTCGGCGCTGCCGAAGGTCTCGATCGCTCGAGCGACCGTCTGGGCCTGGTGCTCCGAATCGTCGGCGCGGCCCGCGACTGCGATCGCCTTCTCGGGACCCCCGAGCGCGACCACCGCCGCATCGAGTGCCTCTTGTTTGCGGGCCGTGATCACGACCCGTGCGCCGTCGGCCACCAGACGCTGGGCGATCGCCAGCCCGATCCCCCGGCTGGCGCCGGTCACAATGGCGGTCTTTCCCTCGAAACGTGTCGTCATACTGCGCTTTCCGTATCTGAGATCTGGTTGCGAGCGCTCAGCTGAGGCGCTCGATGATCATGGCCATGCCCTGGCCGCCGCCCACGCACATGGTCTCCAGGCCGAACTGCTTGTCGTGGAACTGCAATGAGTTGATCAGCGTGCTCGTGATGCGCGCGCCGGTCATCCCGAAGGGATGGCCGACGGCGATCGCGCCGCCGTTGACGTTGAGCCGGTCGGCCTCGATGCCGAGTTCGCGGGCCGACGGCACCACCTGGGCCGCGAAGGCCTCGTTGATCTCGACCAGATCGATGTCGCCGATCGACATCCCGGCGCGGGCCAGCGCCTGTTTGGACGCCTCCACCGGGCCGAGGCCCATGATCTCCGGGGACAGGCCGGTGACGCCCGTGCTGACGATCCGCGCCAGCGGAGTGAGGCCGAGTTCAGTCGCTTTCCTGTCCGACATGATAACGACCGCCGCTGCGCCGTCGTTGAGCGGACAACAGTTCCCGGCGGTGACGGTGCCATAGGGCCGGAACACCGGCTTGAGACCCGACACCCCCTCGAGGGTCACACCCGCACGTGGGCCGTCGTCCTTGCTGACCACCGTGCCATCACCCAGGGTGACAGGCGTGATGTCCTTCGCCCAGAAGCCCGAGGCGATCGCCTGTTCTGCCAGATTCTGGCTTCGGACACCGAACTCGTCCTGCTCGAGGCGTGACACGCCCCGCGACTGGGCGACGTTCTCGGCGGTCTGGCCCATGGCGATGTAGATGTCGGGCAGGACACCCACCTCGCGCGGGTCGACCCACTGGTGCCCACCGGCGGCGAACTCATCGGTGCGCGCCTGCGCGTCGGCGAACAGCGGGTTCTTGGTGTCGGGCAGGCCGTCCGAGTTGCCCTTGATGTACCGACTCACGGTCTCGACCCCGGCCGAGATGAACGCGTCACCCTCACCGGCCTTGATCGCGTGGAACGCCATCCGCGTGGTCTGCAGGCTCGAACTGCAGTATCGATTGACAGTGACACCCGGGAGGTGGTCGAGGCCCGCCAGCACAGCAACGACACGGCCGATGTTGAAGCCCGACTCCCCGGCCGGCTGCCCGCAGCCCATCATCAGGTCGTCGATGTCCTTCGGATCGAGCGCGGGCACCTTCGCAAGAACCGCCTGGACCATCTGGAGCGCCAGATCGTCGGGCCGCATCGAGACCAGCGAGCCTTTGCCCGCCCGGCCGATCGGAGAGCGCGCAGTCGCAACGATGACGGCCTCGGTCATAGCGTGTCCTTCCTCACAAACTAAGCGGTCGCTTAGTGGTGTAGCGTCTACTTTGCCGAACGGAGACGCGGGCGTCAACAGCCTTCTGGCTGTGATGTGAGTCACCAGATCGGTCGACAACCACCGTGGGAGCGAACGGAGGGACGATGCCCGAAGCAGAGGAGCAGTCGCGGGCGGCGCAGACGCGGGCACGGCTTCTCGAAGCCGCCGGGGCCTCGTTCGCCGAGCGCGGCTTCCACGGCACCAGTACGCGTGACATCGCCGCGGCCGCCGGGATGAGCCCCGCAGCGGTGTACGTGCACCACAAGTCGAAAGAAGAGCTGCTCTACCAACTCTCGTCGGTGGGACACGCGGCGATCACCGACCTCGTCCACGCGGCCGTGGCGTCCTCCGACGATGCGACCGAGCAGCTCTCCGCGCTGGTGCGGGCCTTCGTCGCGCACCACGCACGTCAGCACACGAGCGCCCGCGTAGTCAACTACGAGCTGGCATCACTGGACGACGAGCACCGCGCCGAGATCCTCGCCGACCGGCGCGAGATCGACCGGGCGATCCGGGAGGTCATCGAGCGTGGCGCCGCCTCCGGCGTGTTCGATACCCCGAGTCCGCGGATGACGGCCGTCGCGATCCTCTCGCTGGGGATCGATGTCGCGCGGTGGTACCGGGACGACGGTGCGTGGTCCCCGGACGAGCTCGGCGACTTCTACTCGGAGTTGGCGCTGCGCATGGTCGGGTGCCGCACCGACGAGACGAGGAGCTCTGCGAAATGAGCGCCCACCTCCTCCGCCGACAACGGGCCGTCGGCGTGGAACCACACCGGCAGGTAGTGCACCGCACCGAAGAAGAAGTCCGCCACCAGATCCGGCGTGACATCGGGGCGGAACTCGCCGCTCTGCTGCCCATCCAGGATCAAGTCACAGAATCGGTCGTGGTAGCGCCGGCGGTCCGCTCGTACCGTGGCCTGCACATCGGGTGCCAGCAGGTGCATCGATCGCGCCACCACAGTCACCGCCTCGATGTCGGCCAAGGTCGTCGCCACCACATCGGAAGCGACGAGCCTGAGGCGGTCGGCGGCATCACCGGGGCCTTCCGCAACCGTCTCGAGGCGGGCGGCCTGCTCGGCCAGCAACCGGCTGTAGATCTCCCGCAACAGGTCGTCCTTCGACGAGAAGTAATGGTAGAAGCCACCTTTCGTGATTCCCGTGGCCTCAACCAGCTCCTGCACAGTGGTCCCCTCGAAACCGCGTACCGCGAACATCCGCGTGGCCACGGTGGTCAACCGCTCCGGGATCGACAGCCCGCGCACCACCGACGGTGGGCGCCCGGTGCGGGGACCGTCAACCGCGGAAACCTCAGGAATCGAACCGCCGCGCTCGTCACCGCCGCGCACGCCGTCACCGCTCCCCACGCCGTCTAACCCGAAACCACACTCCAGGATTATCACCCGCCCCATCGAAGGAGGTGACGCACGATGCGTCGCACCATCTACACCGAGGACCACGAGGCTTTCCGGTCCACCCTGCGCTCATTCATCGAGTCGGAGGTGGTCCCCGTATACGACGACTGGTACGCGAAAGGCATCGTTCCCCGCGAGTTCTATCTGAAGCTCGGCGAACTGGGCGTCTTCGGCATCGAAGTCCCCGAGGAGTACGGAGGCGCGGGGATCGAATCCTTCAAGTACCAGGCCGTGGTCAGCGAGGAACTCGCCCGCGCCGGAGTGTCGTTCGGCGGGTCGAGCGTGCACATCGCGCTCTGCCTTCCTTATCTGACCAACCTCGCGACCGACGATCAGAAGAAGCGCTGGATCCCCGGAATGGCGACGGGCGAGACGATGTTCGCCATCGCGATGACCGAGCCCGGCACCGGTTCAGACCTCGCGGGCATGCGCACCACCGCCAAGTTGTCGGAGGACGGCACGCACTACGTGCTCAATGGAGCGAAGACGTTCATCACCGGCGGTGTCAACGCCGACCGGGTGATCGTGTGCGCGCGCACGGCACCGCCCAAGGCCGACGACCGC
>CAJCHX010000109.1 GCA_903970215.1 Acidobacteriaceae bacterium | reverse complement strand
CACTCTTGCGGGCGGCGCGCCCGGCTCTGCCTGGCAGTGAGGCCCGGTTGCTGGTCGGCGTCGCCCTGAGCGTGGTCAACTCCCTGGTTCGGATCGATCGGCTGCGCGCGTATCCCGCGTTGGCTGCGGATCTGACCGCGATGGCGGTCGCAGTGCTGCTGCCCGACTGAAAGTCCGTGCGCCAGGTCGGTCCTGGGTGGGTGTTCCCAAATAAGTGAATATCCATTAAGGTGACTGATGTCACGTTGATGGAAGGGCGCATTTGATGGCTTCAGAGGTGCACGTCGCGGGTGTCGGGATGATCCCGTTCACGAAGCCCGGCCGGAGTCTCGACTACCAGGCGATGGGAGAGAAGGCCGCGCGGGCGGCGCTCGCCGACGCGGGGGTCGACTACACGCAGGTCCAGCAGGCCTATGTCGGATATGTCTACGGCGATTCGACCAGCGGGCAGGCAGCCCTCTATGGGCTGGGGCAGACCGGGATCCCGATCGTCAACGTCAACAACAACTGCTCCACCGGCTCCTCCGCGCTGTGGCTGGCCCGGCAGGCCGTGGCGAGTGGCACGGCCGATTGCGTCCTCGCGCTCGGCTTCGAGCAGATGGTGCCCGGTGCCCTCGCCTCGGTCTACGGCGATCGCCCCGACCCGCTGACGCGGTTCGCGGCGGTGCGCGACGAGATTCAGGGGGCCGATCCCCAGGCGCCGATGGCGGCGCAGTTCTTCGGCGGGGCCGGGCAGGCGTACGTCGACGAGTTCGGGATCGATCCGGCCGTGTTCGCGGAGATCTCGGTCAAGGCCCGGCGGCATGCCGCCGGCAACCCCAACGCGGTGTTCCGCGACCCGGTGACGGTCGAGCAGGTGCTCGAGTCGCCGAGGATCTTCGGTCCGCTCACCCGTCTGCAGTGCTGCCCGCCGACCTGCGGGGCGGCGGCCGCGGTGGTGTGCAGCGCGGAGTTCGCCCGTAGGAACGGCCTGCGGGCCGACGTGGTGATCCGGGCGCAGAGCCTGACCACCGATACCTCCACCACGTTCGAGGCGCGGGACATGCGGCAGCTGATCGGCTACGACATGGCGGCCGCCGCCGCGAACAACGTCTACGAGGCCGCTGGTATCGGCCCCGAGGATATCCCGGTCGTGGAGCTGCACGACTGCTTCACCACCAACGAGTTCCTCACCTACGAGGCGCTCGGACTCACCCCCGCCGGGACGGCAGAGAAGTTCATTCGGGACGGCGACAACACCTACGGCGGACGAGTGGTCACCAATCCCTCCGGCGGACTGCTGTCCAAGGGCCACCCCCTGGGAGCCACCGGCCTCGCGCAGTGCGCCGAGCTGGTGTGGCAGTTGCGCGGTGAGGCAGGCGCCCGGCAGGTCGAAGGTGCGACTCTGGCGCTGCAGCACAACCTCGGACTCGGTGGGGCATGCGTGGTGACGCTCTACCAGAAGGCGGGTGCCCGATGAGCATCGACCGCGGCGCCATCGGGCGCGCCCTCGAGCCGGTGTCGTTGCTGGTCACCCGGAGTCGATTGCGGACCTTTGCCACCGCCACCGGCCAGACCGATCCGGTGTACATCGATGTGGACACCGCCTGCCGGTCCGGGCACCGCGACCTCCCGGTCCCGCCAACGTTCCTGTTCGGAATCCAGTTGGAGGCGCCGCAGCCGTTCGGGTATCTCACCGATCTGGGCGTCGACCTGCGCACCGTGCTGCACGGGGAACAACAGTTCACGTACCGCAGGCTCGCCTACGCCGGCGACGAACTGACCGCGTCCGCCCGGATCACCGACATCTACGACAAGCGCGGTGGGCTGCTCGAGTTCCTCGTTTTGGAGTCGACCGTGACCGACCAGGACGATTCCGAGGTAGCGGTGCTGCGCACCGTCACCGTCGTCCGGAATCCGCAGGGGGTTCCAGCCTGATGCCCGCATTCGCCCTCGAGGTCGGCGCCGAGCTTCCGCAGCTGCGAGCCGAGCCGATCTCCCGCACCACCCTCGCCCTGTTCGCCGCCGGCTCGGGCGACCACAACCCGATCCACCTCGATATCGACGTGGCCCGTAGCGGCGGCTTCGACGATGTCTTCGCGCAGGGCATGTTGTCGATGGCCTTCTTGGGACGACTGCTGACGAACATCACCCCGCAGGCGAACATCCGCGACTTCAGGGTGCGGTTCGCCGCTATCACGCCGGTCTACGGCCAGCCGACCTGCACCGCGCGCGTGGTCTCGATCGCCGACGTCGACGGTGAGCGGCGCGCCACCCTGGACCTGCAGGTGGCGCTCGCCGACGGCACGGTCACGCTGATCGGCGACGCCGTCGTCGCGGTGCCCTGAGCCGTTTCCATCCCGTATCCATTCCCTATCCCTTTCGTAAGGACGGAACATCCGCCATGGGCAAGCTCGAAGGTAAGACCGCCATCGTCACCGGATCCGGCCGCGGCATCGGCCGCTCCATCGCCGTCAAGCTCGCGTCGGAGGGCGCGAACGTCGTGGTCAACGACCTCGACGCGGATCCCGCGCAGGCCGTGGTCGACGAGATCGTTGCCGCCGGCGGCCGGGCCGCGATGTGTGCGGGCAACGTGACCGCGCCCGACTTCGGCGAGCGCTTCGTGGCCACCGCCACCTCCGAGTTCGGTGGCCTCGACATCGTGATCAACAACGCCGGCTACACCTGGGACACCGTCATCCAGAAGATGGGTGACGACCAGTGGGACGCGATCCTCGACGTGCACCTCAAGGCGCCGTTCCAGATTCTGCGCGCCGCGCAGCCGGTGATCAGCGCGGCCGCCAAGGCGGAGAAGGCGCAGGGCGTGCGGCGCAACCGCAAGGTGGTCAACATCTCGTCGATCGCCGGCCTGTACGGAAATCCCGGACAGGCGAACTACTCGGCCGCCAAGGCCGGGCTGGTGGGACTGACCCGCACGCTGGCAAAGGAGTGGGGCCGGTACAACGTCAACGTCAACGCGGTGGCCTTCGGCTTCATCGAGACCCGCCTCACCGAGGTCGCCGCAGACGGCGGCGCCACCATCGACATCGAGGGCCGCGAGATCCGCGTCGGCATCAACCCGCAGCTGCTCGCCGCGATGAACGCGACCATCCCGCTGGGCCGTCCAGGGACTCCGGACGAAGCGGCCGGATCGGTCGTGATGTTCACCTACCCTGAGTCCGACTACGTCAGCGGTCAGATCCTGGTGACCGGTGGCGGGTACGAAGGCTGAGACCGACCCGATCGCCAGGATGTACGCGGACGCGTTCCGGCTCGATGAAGGATTCACGATGTATCTCACACAACCGCTCCATCGCAGTGCGCAGCAGCGACCCGATCAAGTGGCCACGGTGTTCAGCGGCCGGGAGTTCACCTTCGCCGAGACCTATCGACTGGTGGCCCGCCTGGCCGGCGGCCTGCGGAGCCTAGGCGTGCAGCGGGACGATCGAGTGGCGATCCTGTCGTTGAACTCGGACCGCTACCTGCAATCGCTACTCGCGATCGCGTGGGCCGATGCGGTCGTGGTGCCGGTGAACGTCAGGTGGAGCGTCAAGGAGATCGGGTACTCGCTGGTCGATGCGGGGGTGAAAGTACTGCTGGTCGACGACCGATTCGCCGGCATGGTGCCGGAGCTGTCCGCGCAGTGCCCGCAGCTCGGCATCGTCGTCCACTGCGGTGAGGGGCCCACTCCGGCGGGAGCAGTCGACTTCGCCGCGCTGGCCGAGTCGGAGCCGATCCCGGACGCGCATCGCAGCGGCGAGGCGCTGGCCGGGATCTTCTACACGGGCGGAACCACGGGCGCGCCGAAAGGGGTGATGCTCAGCCACCGCAACCTGTTCGTGTCGGCGCTGGGCAGCGCCGCGATGGGACTCGGCACGGTGGAGGGGCGGATGCTGCACGTTGCGCCGATGTTCCACCTGGCGGGACTGTCGTTCGTGATCGTCAACCTACTGCTGGGTGGCGAGCACGTGATCATTCCGGCGTTCGAGCCGGTCGCCACGCTTGCCGCCGTCTCCGAACACGGGATCACCGACGTCCTGCTGGTTCCCACCATGGTCCAGATGGTGGTCGATCACCCGCGCGTCGGGGAGTTCGATCTGTCGAGCCTGCGGAACGTGACATACGGGGCTTCGCCGATCTCCGAGGCGCTGCTCGGGCGGACCCGCGCCGCCTTCCCGTCGGTCGCCCTGGCCCAGGCGTACGGGATGACCGAACTCTCGCCGGTCGCGACGCTGCTCCTCGACTCCGACCATGATCACCCGGTGCGTCGGCGTAGCGCCGGGCGGGCGGCTCCACACGTGCTCGTCCGGATCGTCGACCCGGACGGTGTCGAGGTCCCGCGCGGCGAGTTCGGTGAGATCGTTGCGGCGGGGGACAACGTGATGCTCGGCTACTGGGGCAAGCCCGCGGAGACCGCGGCGGCGATTCGTGGCGGCTGGATGCATACCGGCGACGGCGGTCACATGGACGACGACGGCTACGTCTACGTCCGCGACCGGCTCAAGGACATGATCATCTCCGGCGGCGAGAACGTGTACTCGATCGAGGTCGAGAACGCTGTAGCGAGCCACCCGGCCGTGGCGCAGTGCGCGGTGATCGGGGTTGCCGACGAGCGCTGGGGCGAGCGCGTGCACGCTGTGGTCGTACTCGCGCCCGGTGCAGCCCTGACACTCGACGAGCTGCAGGAGCACGCGCGGCGGGAGATCGCGGGCTACAAGGTGCCGCGCAGTCTCGAGATCGTTTCCGCGTTGCCGATGTCGGGTGCCGGCAAGATCCTCAAGCGCGAGCTGAGGCACGCCCACGTGTGATTCCCGCTGGTGCCACCTGCGGGTTCGGTCAGGTCCACACGTCGGTGATGGGTGTGACGGTATTGCTCGGTGGTGTGGGTGTGGCCGCTGGGGTGCGGGAGAAGCGGGGTGCGGGCATGGGGGTGATGACGCCGTCGATCTCCTGGAGGTTGCCGCGGGCGGCCATGTGCGGATGGTGGGGCGCCTCCTCGAAGGTGAGGATCGGCCAGCAGCACGCGTCGGAGCCGTCGAACACGGCGGCCCATTCGTCGCGGGTACGGGATTTGAACGCCGTGGTGATCGCAGCGCGGAGTTCGTCCCAGCGGGCGACGTCGAGTTGGTACGGCAGGTCCGCCTGATCGAGGCCGAGTTTCGCCAGCATCTCCGCGAAGAACTGCGGTTCGATCGCACCGACGGAGAAGTATCGGCCGTCGCTGCATTCATACGTGTCGTAGAAGGGCGCGCCGCCGTCGAGGGTGTTGACCCCGCGTTCGTCGGTCCACAACCCTTGGCCGCGGAAGTCCCACTGCATCTGGCCCAACATCGACGCACCGTCGACCATCGCTGCGTCGACTACCTGGCCCTTCCCGGATGTCTGTCGCTCGAACAGTGCGCACATGATGCCGAAGACGAGGAACATGGAGCCGCCGCCGAAGTCGCCGACCAGGTTCAGCGGCGGGACGGGGCGTTCGCCCTTGCGGCCGATGGCATGGAGTAGCCCGGTGAGGGCGAGGTAGTTCATGTCGTGGCCGGCGCGGAGGGCGGCAGGACCGTCCTGGCCCCAGCCGGTCATGCGGCCGTAGACGAGTCGGGGGTTACGGGCGAGGGCGGTGTCGGGGCCGAGGCCGAGGCGTTCCATGACGCCGGGCCGGAAGCCTTCGAGGAGGACGTCCGCGCGGGCGATGAGGTCGAGGACGGCCGCGATATGGTCGGGGTTCTTGAGGTCGGCTTCGATGTTGATTCGGCCTCGCTTGACCATCTGGGGTTTGCCGGTCATGCCGGTGACACCGACCCCGGGGCGGCCGATGCTGGCCACGTCGGCGCCGAGATCGGCCAGCATCATGGCGGCGTGGGGGCCGGGTCCCAGGCCGGCGAACTCGATCACCTTCAGGCCCGCCAACGGACCGCTCTTCACATCACTCATCGCTCGTTCGACTCCCGCTGTGCCTGCTCGAGATTGCGCCGGAGGGTGGCGTCCGTGTGCCGGACCGCCTGTACGGCAAAGGGTTCGATGACGAGACCGAGCGCCTTACCGGCGAGCCCGCCCGGCAGGAAGTAGGAGAATTCGACCGAGAGGCGCGTCCGGTCACCGTCCAGTTCCTCGAACGCCCACCGCGAGGCGGTCTTGAACCCCGAGATCGACTCGAGCGTGATCAACCGATCCTGCTCGAACTCGGTGATCTTCACGACCGAGCCGATCGCCTTGGGGCCGATCTTCACCTCGGAGTCGAAGGTGGCCCCGAGCCCGTAGTCGAGTGCGCCTTGCGGGTGGAAACGCGTGATCCCGAAGAACCAGTCCGGGACGGAGCGGTAGTCCGCCACGTAAGCGAAGGCATCTGAAAGACGGACCTGAGCGGTGGCGCTGTGGTTGATGGTGGTCAAAGCGGTCTGATCCTCCGTGCGTGCGATGGGCTGATCCGGGTCAGAGAGCGACGGCGTGCCTCATCGGCTCACCGGGTCCGCGTCTCGGGGAAGGCCGAGCATACGCTCGGCGATCACGTTGAGTTGCACCTCGGTGGTGCCGCCGTAGATGGTGGTCGCTCGGCCGGAGATCAGCTGCTCCATCGCCCGGTCGCTCGGCTGGCCGGGCACCGAGACGGTACCGGCGGCGCCGAGCTCGGCGACCACGAACTCGGAGATCGCCTGCCCGAGGCCCATTCCCAGCAACTTGCCGACGCTGGACGTGGTGCTGATGTCGGCACCGGTGAGCTGCCGCAGTACCACGCGCGCGCCGAGCACGTCGAGTGCGTGACTGTCGGCGATGAGCTCGCCGACCCGGACACGTGCGACCGGACCGAGTTCCCGGGTACCGGCGAACCTCAGCAGGTCGGCGTCGGTGGCGTAGGCCTCGATCTTCTGCCCGAGCGCCACTCGCTCACCGGCGAGGGTGGTGCGGGCGACGTGCCAGCCGTCGTTCACCTCACCTACCACGTTCTCGTCGGGAACGAACACGTCGTCGAGGAAGACCTCGTTGAAGAGCGCCGACCCGGTCATCTCGCGCAGTGGCCGCACCGTGACGCCGGGCGTCGACATGTCCAGCACGAAGTACGTGATGCCCTGGTGCTTCGGCCTGGTCGAGTCCGTGCGAGCGATGAGCATGCCCCAGTCGGCGAACTGTGCCACGCTCGTCCAGATCTTCTGGCCGTTGACCTTCCAGCCACCGTCGACCTTCTCGGCTTTGGTCGTCAGCGCGGCGAGGTCGGAACCTGCGCCGGGCTCGCTGAACAGCTGGCACCACACGACGTCGCCGCGCAGGGTGGGGACGACGAGTTCCTCCTTCTGCTTCTCGGTGCCGTGCGCGACCACGGCCTGTGCCGCCCAGCCGCCCATCAGCAGCTGGGGCAGGGCCAGGCCTGCGGCCTTGGTCTCCTGCGCGATGACGATCTGCTCCAGCGGCGTTGCGGCCCGGCCGAACGGCTTCGGCAGGTGGGGCTGGACCCAGCCGTCGTCGCCCAGGGCGATCAGCTGATCGTCCTCGTCGTCGATCTCGGCGATCGGAGCGAGCGCGGCGCGCACCTTGGCGCGGATCGTCTCGGCCTCGTCGGGCAACTCCAGGTCGGAGACCCGGCGGACCCCGGAGAGCGCCTGTGCTGCTACTGATTCGGCGCGATCGGTATGGGTGCCTAGAAGCCCCCGGATGGCGAGGGCGCGGCGGTAGTACAGGTGTGCGTCGTGCTCCCAGGTGAAGCCGATCCCGCCGAGAACCTGGATGCAGTCCTGCGCGGCGGCGACCGCGGCGTCGGGAACGATCAGCGCGGCGATGTCCGCGGCGAAATCGGCTGTGTCATCGCCCTTGTCGAGTGCGAACGCAGCATCCCACAGGACGGCACGCGCCTGTTCCAGCGCGATGCCCATTCGCGCACAGCGGTGTTTGACACCCTGGAACTGGCCGATCGGCCGCCCGAACTGGACGCGCCTCTTGGCATACTCGGCGGCCGTCGAGACGCACCAGGACGTCAGGCCCACCGCCTCAGCGCCGAGCACCACCGCGGCGATGGACCGCACGCGCGCGGTGGTCAGGCCGTCGACCATGCGGTCCGCACCCACGTGCACGTCGTTCGCCTCGACGCGTGCGGAGCCCCGGAGCACGTCGATGCCGTCCTGGCCGGTGATCGCCAGATCGGTGCGGTCGACCACCGCCCAGACCACGTCGGAGCCGGTATCGATGGAGAGGAGGACCGAACCGGCGTGCTCGCCGCCCACCACCGCATCGGCGGCGCCGTTGATGCGGTACCCGTCGCCGAAGGCCACGCCCTGGAAGGTCCCGTCGAGCACCACGGTGGACGTGTCGGTACCGTCGAGCAGCCCGGGCAGGAGCTCGACGGCGACCTTGGAGTCCGCGCCGCCGAGCACCGTCGCCACCAGGGCTGTCGGAACGAACGGGCCGGGCAGGACAGTCCGGCCGAGGGCCTCCAGCGCGACCGCGAGGGTCAGCAGGCCGGCCCCCTGACCGCCGCGCTCCTCGGGGACCGCGAGGCCGAGCAGATCCTGGCCGACCAGGGCACGCCAGAACGACGGGAACCGTTCTTCCGCAGCCGAGTCCACAGACTCCCGGACCAGCTCCCGGGGGATTGTCCGCTCGGCGAAGGTGCGGACGGAATCGGCGAGCGCGATGTGCTCCTCACTGATCCCCACACCGAGTTCGTACGCGTTCCGCGCCACGGTGTGCCCTACCCCAACTTCTCGGCGAGCTCCGCCACGGTCCACGGGCCTTCGCTCTCGATGGTGCTGACGTCGTGCCACCCGGCCAGCTCGGAGATCGCACCGCCCTGCACTGCGAACACCTTGCCCGTCAGCTTGCAGTCGGGTCCGGCCAGATACGCGACCAATGGCGAGATGTTGGCGGGACTGAACGGGTCGAACTCACCCTCGGGGATCTCGGCGGCGAACAACACGCTCATCCCGGGGGTGGCCAGCGTGAGACGTGTTCGGGCGATCGGGGCGATCGCGTTGACCCGCACCCCGTACCGCTCCAGCTCTTCCGCCGCGACCAGCGTCAGCGCGGCTATGCCCGCTTTCGCAGCGCCGTAGTTCCCCTGTCCGGCGTTCGGCAGGAACGTGCCCGACGCCGAGGCTGTGTTGATCACCGCGGCATCGACCTCGCGGCCCGCCTTGGACTGCGCCTTCCAGTACGCCGCAGCGTGGTGGAGAGTGGCCGCGTGGCCCTTGAGGTGCACCGCGATCACGGCGTCCCACTGACTCTCGTCCATTCCGGCGATGAAGGCGTCGCGCAGGATGCCGGCGTTGTTCACCAGGATGTCGAGT
>CAJCHX010000108.1 GCA_903970215.1 Acidobacteriaceae bacterium | reverse complement strand
GCTCGGCGTCCGGGCCGAAGGGGTGGATCCCCGCACCCGGTCGGTGCGGCTCTCCGACGGCAACCGCCTCACCTACGGACGGCTGCTGATCGCCACCGGAGCCGCGCCCCGGCAGCTGCCGGGGGTCGACGGCTCCCGGATCCTCACCCTGCGCACGCGCGCCGACAGTGACCGGCTCGCCGATACGCTGCGCTCCGGCGAGGAGCTGGTCATTCTCGGTGGCGGGTTCATCGGCTGCGAGGTGGCCGCCGCGGCCCGCGGCCGAGGCGTCGCGGTCACCGTCCTGGAGATGGAGGAGCACCCCCTGCAGGGGGTCCTCGGTCCCCAGGTCGCCCGGGTCGTCGGACAGATCCACCGCGACGCGGGCGTGGCGCTGCGCACCGGGGAGCGGGTGCTGTCCGTCGTCGAGGGTGCGGACGGGTTGTCGATCACGACCGACCGCGGTCGGCTCGAGTGTTCGCGACTGCTGGTGGCGATCGGCTCTCAACCGAACTGCGCCTTTCTCGCCGGCAGCGGCGTCGCCTGCGGCGACGGCGTGCTGGTCGACGAACACTGCCGCACCAACGTCGACCGGGTCTTCGCCGCCGGCGACGTCTGCGCCCACCACCATCCCGTGTTCGACGCCCACATCCGGGTTGAGCACTACGACAACGCCGTCAAGCAGGGCGCCGCGGCCGCGGCCAGCATGCTCGGAGGCGGTGAGCCCTTCACCGATCCGCACTGGTTCTGGTCTGACCAGTACGCCCACAAGCTGCAATCGGTCGGGATCGCCCGGGGCTGGGAGGAGACGGTGATCCGTGGCGACGTCGACGCTCTCGACTTCTCGGTGTTCTACCTGCGTGACGGGGTGGTGGTCTCGGTGTTCGCGATCAACCGGCCCGGTGACGTCTCGGCCGGCCGGCGGATGGTTCGCGACCGCTTTCGTCCCGACCCCACCCGCCTGCGCGACACCGGCGAGAACCTCAAGCGGCTGATGGTGGCGGCCGGGAGCGCCCGCTGAGATGGAGATCCTCGCCAGCACCAGTACCAGCAGTGCGCGCGTGCCCCAGGACGAGGCCCGGGAGGCGCTCGCGTCCGTCACCGGGATGCCCGTCGACCGCGCGCTCATCGAGCTGCGGTTCAGTCCGGGCCGCACCTGCCCGGCCCTGGAGCGGGTGATCCTGAGCGCCGTGGCCGATGTCCGTGCCTCGACGCCGGAGGTCGACCTCGGCGACCTCGTCGTCGTCTCCGGTGAGGTCGGGGAAGGTGATGCGGTCACGCGACTGCGGCGTCACGCGCACGGCGACGCATATTGGCTGACCACCCAGACCACCAGCATCGAGGTCGTGCTCGGGCGTCGCTGCGGCGGCGCCCCGGCGACGTCCGTGTCGCTCGAGAACCCTCAATCGGATGGAGAGCACCTTGTCAGATCCAGATGAGAAAACCGAAGAGCTGCTTCAGGTGCTGCGGGAATCCTGCATCGACCCCGACCTCGGGGTCAACGTGGTCGATCTCGGATTCGTGCGCGATGCGCGGGTGGATGAGAACGGGGTGGCGATCATCTCGATGACCCTCTGTTCGGAGGTCTGCCCGCTGGGCAAGGTGATCGCCGACCAGGCGCGGACCGCGATCGTCGGCACGGTCGCGTCCGAGCTCGAGCTCGAGTTCACGTTCGCGCAGCGATGGAGGCCCGACGACATCACCGACGACGGCCGACGGCGGCTGGAGGAGGTCGGATTCGGCGGCGGGGGCCCGCTGGAAGTCAGGACGCAGCCGGCTCACCGAGGGCGCTGACACTCGTCGCAGAGAGACGGCGCCCGGCGCCGCGCGCGGGCGCGCGGCGAAGTGGGAGACAGAGGACACAGCAGTGATCCGGACCCGGGAGGGGACGGAAAGCCAACCGAGGTACACCGCCGGGCGCCGCGTGCCGTCGTGCCGTCGCCTGCCCGCGCTCATGACCGCAGTTGTCACCAACACCACCCAGGAGGAGGAGGAAAGCAGGATGAAGACCCGCACAGGGTTCATCGCCGCCGTCGTGATCGGCGCCGCGATGATCATTGGAACGCTCGCGCTGTCGCTGCCCAGCAAGACGGCGGGGGTCAACAGGCTCACCAATACGCTGAGGCCCGCCTTCACCACCAAAGGTGAGAGCGAGGAGCGGACCGGCTTTGATCAGCTGCAGGCGATGGCGACGCAGCTGCAGAAACAGGTCGCGCCGGCGCTGAGCAAGGACCTGCATCTCAGTGCCAAGCAGTTCGACGCCTTTCTGGCCAAGAACGACCCGGCCGTGGCGACCGGCGTGAGCCGGCTCGGGACGATCCTCCCCCGGTTCCAGGGGTTGGTGACCGGGTTGCGGGAGGAGCGCGGCAACTTCGAGAAGGCCGATGCGATCGCGCTGCGCTCGCCGGTCCACCTGCCCCCGACGACGGTGCCATGGCTGCTGATCGTCCCCGGTGCGCTGGTGCTCGTGCTCGGCATCGGGGGCCTGGCCCGCCCGGCCGTGGCCTCGCGGAGAGGCGCCACCGTGATCGCGGTGATCGGGGCGATCCTGATCATCGCCCCGTTCGCCGTGTCGGTGCCCGCCAAGGCGAAGGCCGTCGATCGGCTCACCGCCGCCTTCGCGCCCGCGCTCACCCCGGCGGCCGTGCATCAGACCCGCGCCGACATGAACACGGTTCAGGCGATGGCGGATCAGCTGCAGACCAAGCTGCTGCCCGAGCTGGCCACGGCGCTGAAGGTGACGCCGACCCAACTCTCCCAGGAGCTCGGCAAGGACTTCCCGGCGTTCGCGCTCGGGGTCAAGAACCTGCCGACGATCCTGCCCCGCTTCCAGACGCTGGTGCGGGATCTTCAGACCGTGTCCGGAACCGACTTCAACGACACCAGCTCGATTCCCTGGGCATCCACCCCGACCACGACGCTCACCTGGCTGTTCGTGGTCCCCGGGGCGCTGCTGCTGCTCGCGGGCGGCCTCGCCTTCGGCTTCGCGAGGCCGGCGCGTGAGCCGGCCGAGGATCGGGAGATCCGAGTGCCGGCTCGGGTCGCCTGATCGGAGCCGCTGCACGTGGTCCGCGGCGCCGCGCGTGCCCGGCGCCGCGGACGTCGGCGGGTCAGACGCCGACGGCCTCGTAGGCCTCGGAACCGACGACACCATCGCGGATGAGCGCGGTGATCTCGGACTCCTCCAGGCCGGCCTCGGCGAGGATCTCGGCGTTGTGCTCGCCGAGCCGGGGCGCGCCGCGGGGCGTGTCGGGGACGGTCTCGCTGAAGCGGGCCGGGACCCGCGCCTGGCGCAGGCGCCCCGCGACCGGGTGCTCGTACTCGGTGATGATCTCGGTGGCGAGCACCTGCGGATGCTCGATCACCTTGGCGCGGGTGAGGGTCGGCGCCGCCGGCACGTCGAACTCGCGCATCACCTCCATCCACTCGTCGGTCGTGCGCCCACTGAGGGCGGACTGCACGAGCGCCAGCCGCTCGTTGATGTGCTCCGAGCGTCCGACCGGCGTGGCGAAGCGCTCGTCGTCGATCCACTCGGGATGGCCGAGCGCCCGGCAGAGCGCCTGCCACTCGGCGTTTGAGTTGGTGGCGATCGTCATGTAGCCGTCGGCCGTCTCGTAGATGAGGTCGATGAAGCTGCCGCCCTTCTCGATCGGCACCGGTTGGTCGGCGAAGGTGAATGCGCCCATGTCCGACGCCCACAGGAAGGCGAGGACGCCCTCGAGCATCGACATGCGGATGTGCTGGCCGCGGTCGTTACGCTCGCGCGCGAACAGCGCGGCGCTGACCGCCTGGGCGCCGAGCACCGCGGTGAGCTTGTCGGGCAGGATCGTCCGGATCAGCCGCGGGCGCTCGGAATCGGACCCGGCCTGGATCGTCGTCAGGCCGGTGATCCCCTGGATGAGCGGGTCGTAGACGCGCTGGTTGGCGTCGGGGCCGGTCTCCCCGAACCCGCTCAGCGACAGGTAGATGAGCCGGTCGTTGACCGCCGCGAGATCCTCGTAGTCGATCCCCAGCCGCCCGACCACCCCGGGCCGGAAGTTCTGCACGACGACGTCGGCGTCGGCGGCCAGCCGCTTGAGCACCGCGACCCCCGCCGGGCTCTTGAGGTTCAGGGTCAGCGATCGCTTGGACCGGTTCACGTTGACGAACATCGCCGACATGTCACCGGAGCGGTTGGGCAGCGATCGGACGTGGTCGCCCTTGCCGGGGACCTCGATCTTGATCACGTCGGCGCCCTGATCGCCGAGGATGTCGGCCGTCCACGGCCCGGCCATCATCGTGCTGAGATCGATGACGCGAACCCCTGTCAGTGGTCCACTCATGTGCGGTTCCTCTCGTTCCTCGTTGGGTGGGACCCGGCCCCCGTCCGGGTCGCTCTCCGATACGAAAGCGAACCTACACTCCTAAGCTTCTTAGCGACTAAGAGATGTCCGATTGCGAGGGTTGCTCGAACCGCGCCAGCAGCTTCTTGAGGATCTGGCGCAGCTGGGCCTGCTCCTCGGCGCTGAGGTGGTCCAGCAGCGACGCCTCCAGCGCCATCACGTCGGCGAGCGTCGCGTCGACCAGCTCGATGCCCGCCGGCGTGAGCTGGACGTCGACCCGCCGG
>CAJCHX010000107.1 GCA_903970215.1 Acidobacteriaceae bacterium | reverse complement strand
CGAAGCGCCTCCCAAGCCGGCCCGCCACGCCAGGCGCGTAGGACAACGCCCAGTGTGAAGCCGACCGACAGCTCGGCCCGGTCGCCTGTGTTCTCGGTGCAGCAGACAACCCGAACGGTTGCGTACTGCACCGAGAACCGTCGGGGCCCGGCCACCGGGCGACTCTTCGGCGCAGCTGGCGGTGCACCGGTGCTGCAAGCGAACGTCGGTGCTCCTGGGAGCGGGGCATGGCGGCGTCGACCCGAGGCCCCTCCTCAGGCTCCCATCCCCCAAGTCCGGATAATCATAGTTATCCGTAAAGCCGAGAGCTTCCACCTGCCTGCTCTGGAGCGCTCCGCTGCGTGGTTGGTGAACGGCACTCGGGTGTCGTCGAGCAGGCGCAGCACGTGGCTGTCGCCGTTGCGGAGGCGGGTGGCCAGGTTGAAGGCTTTGCGTTGGCGGGGGCAGGTCGATCACCTGTCGGACCTCCGAGCCGACCACCGGGGCGTCGGTCAGGTCTGCGCCGCAACACGAACACGCTGGCGGCCCATGGTCGACTCGGACATCGGGGGCTCGCCGGGCCAAGTTGGCTCCGGGAGCGCCGGGCTGTTTGCCCTGAGATCGCTTCGCCTGGCGGGCCTCGGCTCGGCGTTCGGCCCGCTTCTTGCGGGTACCGACCGGATCGGTCGACGGCGGCTTGGACGTGGTCGACGAGTCCACCGACAGCAACGCTTTCAGCCGGGCGATCTCATCACGCAACATCTCGTTCTCCGCCCGCAACTGTTCGATCGCCGCCCACGCCCACGCCTCCGCCAATTGCTCCTCGAACGACGCACCGGACACCCCACCGGCCTACCACCCTCCGCGCGAACCATGGTGGACACTCACGCACAGCACGATCAGACCCGAATGCTTACGTCTGGAACTACATCGCGCGAGTCTGCATACAACGGTGAGGTTAGTACGAAAGAAGCCGGGCAACCCGCAATTCTCTTGGATCTTTGGAGGGGTTCCAGTGTCGGTTTGGTGGCACAGCAAACGTTGAGAACGCCACGAATTCTTCGCCATCTTCAGCCTTAAATGTGCTTAGGCCACCGGGCGAAGTTGCGCCAGGTCCGCTAAGCAGTAGTTGGGAGTCCTTCTTCTTCTCGCACGGCCCCCACTCATTCTCGCACCATGCGACTCCGGTGCCGTAATCATCTGAGTACCATTGCGACCCCGCATAGAAGAGCCACCAGCCGCCACTCCTCGCAGCGATCATATCGGGACCCTCGACATTTCCGTGCTCCCACGCTTGAGTTGGGCCGATAAGTAAGTGGACTTTGCCAACCGTTGCCATCTTTGTCGACGACAGGGCTTCTTCCCAGATCTGGTGCGACCCATTGCTTTTCCAGAGGAGTACTGTCTGACCGTTGGGTAAATTCACTGGGTCTGGATCGATCGATCCACCCAATCGAGGTTGACAGATCAACGGCCTGTTCGACGTGTCAAGGTACGGCCCCGTAGGGGCTTCTGCGAACGCAGCGCCAATACATTCTTCGCCTAGTGAACGAACTCTGGTGCTGAAAAAGAGGACCCATCCCTTCGATGTCGCTACCACTGACGGCCCCCAAGTTCCTTCTGATGTGAGTCCCGTACTAGACCCACGAGATTGGTAGGAGCTGGCCCACCGAGGAAGAACAGGGAGCGCGTCGACGGTCCGTACCCATTGCCTCATATTGTCAGATAACGCAACAGGAACGTTCCCGTTAAAAACAGATGTATAAAAGAGTATATAGCGTTCTCCGGGGAACCCGGGTACGCCTTCTGGAAAGGAGACTATTGTGGGATCAGCGACGTTATTCGCGTCAACCATTACGTTGGACCCTACACGCGGCGTTGGAGGGATCCTAACTCCCGATACACACCCGCAACAGCTTATCAACAATATGAATAGCAGGTAGATCACAGAGAGCAACGACCAGTCATACCCTAGCAAATTTGGTTTTGGTCTCTTGTGGTGAATCACTTGTGCAAAGTGTAGCACCGTCACGGCTACTTGGAATGGTGCGGGCAATGCGACGTCATATGATGATGATGCTTCTGACATGAGCGCCGCCACCTACAACGGAGACGGCTTGCGCATGACAACCACCACAGGAACCGGTATTAACGCGTCGTCTCAATAACGTGTCTGGGACACTGCTTCAACTGCACTCACTGACCTCTACTGGAGATGTACATCCACTCTGGTCGTAAACCGCCTTCATAGAGGACGATTTTATTTCTACCGTTAAACGAACCTGGGCTGCAGCCGAAGCAATGCCCACGCCCCAACGCGTAGAGCCCCTTGACTAGTGGGCACCGTGGTTAGCGCAAACTCGGCCGACGAAAGGTTGCGCAACAGCTCACTTGGGTGACGCTGCCCGGGGGGCGAGGGCCGCACACCATCGTGGCGTCGTCGACTGCCGCCATGCGGGTCGCCAGCGCGTCCGCTGCCGGGCCCGGAGCGGACCGGACCGGACCCTCGGAGCGTGCCGCAGTCGCAGCGTCTTCGACAGGCTCGGGCGTGTCGCGGCGTGGGAGTTGGTCAAGCGACGTTCTGGGCGCCGGTCAGCGTCCGGTCGTCACCTGACCTTCAGTCGGCGCCGCCGGGCGATGCGCCCGCCTTCTGCACCCTGACCGGCGCCAGCTCGAGGGCCCGACGGAGGCGCTCGGCGTTCTGATCCGCCCCGCTCCGCCTCGCTGCCGCCTCTGCGAGTACGAGCCGACTGACCCGAACCGGGCAACCGAACAGCACGGCGAGGTTGAGCGCATCGCTCGGGCGGGCGTCGACGAGCTCGGCGCCGGCCGGGCCCGAGACCTCCAACGTGGCGAGATACACCGGCCCGTCCACCCGGTCGATCCGAACCTCGTCGACCTGGCCGCGGAGGGCTCGGACCAGCGCCGCGGCAAGCGTGGCCGTCTGAGGTCTCCCGAGGCTCACCTCGCCGAGGCTGGCCGACAGGGTCATCGCCTCGGTCTGCCCGATCAGCATCGGGAGCGCTCCGTCCCCGTCCAGCTCCTCCAAGACGACGTAGAAGTCGGCCTGGTCGCCCTCGTCCCGCAGTCCCACGACCTTGGCGATCCACATGTCGGCAAAGCCCATGGCTGCGACCGTATCCATGCCCCGATTGTACGCCGTGAGGGGACCAGGATCGGGCCTGCTGCGCTCCGTCTCGGTCCTCCCGAGCGGAGGAACGCCCGGAGCGGAGTCACCCCGTCCGAGTCCCGATCACGGGCTCGTACAGACGCCTGGAGAGACGCCGTCCCGGGGTCAGCCGACCGTGGTGCCGAAGAGGTGGCCGAGGCCGTAGGTGACCGCCGCCGCGGCCAGCACGATGGCGAGTTGGCGGGCGGCGCCCCGCACCGGCGGTCGTTCACTGGAGCGGGCCACGACGCCGCCGACGACGACGCTCGCCACTGCGGTCAGCACCACGGAGAGGGCGATGGCGACGCCGCCGTGGACGAAGAACCACGGCAGGAGCGGCACCACGGCCCCGCCGGCGAAGTACGTGAGCGAGGTGACCGCCGCAGTGAGCGGCGACCCCAACCCGTCGGGGTTGATGCCGAACACGGTGCGGGCCGTGAAGGCCAGGAAGCGGTCCTCGTCGAG
>CAJCHX010000106.1 GCA_903970215.1 Acidobacteriaceae bacterium | reverse complement strand
GATACCGAGCTGCCGTGCGATGGCCCGCTGCGACAACCCCTCACTGCGGTGAAGATGCCGAATCAAGGCCCAGTCCTCCAAAGAGATCACCCATCCAATCTGATCGGGTGGCCTACTTTTCAACCGTCGCGACTGGCCTGGTTTTCAACCGTCGTCAACAGCGGGCCGGCGTCCTTCACCACGGCCTGCCTCGTCGCTATGACTGCGATCGTGACCAGGCTCAGAATGTGCCGCCGGACGGGCTGGTCGCGGCACATGTCTGCCTCAGATCCCCATCGCCCGTTCACTGCCCCATCGGGTGTGCGTGTCACCACCGGATGACGGTGTCGTGGATGGGGCAGGTGACCTCCGGTGGGGAGATGGCGCGTGCGGCCCCCTGGCGTTGTCCACCGTGTCACTCGACACGGGTCCGATATCGGAGTAACACTGTAATCATGTAATCAACCTCAACCGAGGAGGCAGACATGAGAACGACACGTGCAGCGGGCTGGCAGCGAGGACCGGTGCCGGACGCGAGTGATGCGAGCGGATGGTTCGCCGGGCGGCTGCCCGGTGAGTGGTTCGCCGGACCGCCCGAGGTCACGGTCGACCGCGACGAGATCATCGTGGTGGGGCGGCTCGCAGACGGCGCGGAGGACGAGTCGCCGGCCCAGGCGGAGGGCCGCGCGGCTCTGTTCCGTGAACAGACGCGTGCGCACCGGATGCGGATCGCCGACGAGGCTTCGGCCCGCTACGCGCGGACGGTGTCGTGGGGCGTCGAGGCCGGGGGCGAGCGGATCCTGTTCACGCACCAGGCCGTCCCGGTGATGACGCGGTTGCGCCAGCCCGAGCGGCTGGTGTTGGACACGCTGGTCGACGCCGGCGTCGCGCGGTCGCGGGCGGATGCGCTCGCCTGGTGCGTGCGGCTGGTGGGCGAGCATGCGGACGAGTGGCTCAGCAAGCTCCGCGAGGCCATGACGACGGTCGACGATCTCCGCGCCGAGGGGCCGGGGTTGTAACGGTCCGGGAGTCTCGCCGGGCGGTAGGGTCGGGTCTTCGTGGAGAGGAGACCCGATGGCGTACGAGGGGATTGCGAGCAGAACCTTCCTGATCGTCGGTGACGGCAGCGTGGCGCGCCGCACGATAGCGGCGCTGACCGCGCGGTCGTACAGCACGACGCACCTGCCCGCCCCCGGCGACGACGAGTTGCGGGCCGCGCTCGAGCTTCGGCCCGCAGGCGTCGCCGTCCTGATCCACGACGACGTGACGTCATTGCGCTATGCCCTGGCCGCCGCCCACATGAGCGCCGGAGTTCCCCTCGTCGCGATGATCTTCGATCGCACGATCTCCGAGCAGTTGTCCGAGCTCCTGCCGCATTGCCACATCACATCGCCGGCCGATCTGGTGGTGCCTTCGTTGGCGGGGCCCTGCCTGCGCGACGGTCTGATCGCCGCGCACCTCGAGGCCGACGGCAGCGTCGACGAGGTCGTGGAGTCGACCGATGGCCGGCTGCTCCAGCGCACCGGCGTCCGGCACCGGCACGCACGGTGGCGGAGCGTGGTCTCGGGCTTGACGGGCCTGGTCAAGACTCCTGATACGGGTACCCGCATGCTGCTTCTCGGGCTGTGGGGACTGTCGTCGATCCTGTTCGTCGATTGGTGCGCACTGACCTTCATCTACCACCACGACCCGGTCCTCGCGCTGCGGGAGTCCGTCGGCGTCATCGCGACCGTCGGCCTGGGCGACCTACCGCCGCCGGGCTACGGATACGCGATCTTCTCCTCGATCTCCATGCTGCTGACGCTGGTCCTCACCGCGCTGTTCACCGCGGGCGTGGTCGATCGCATCCTGGGTCCGCGGTTGTCGGGCATCGTCGGATCGAGGGTGCTGCCCACGTCTGGCCACGTGATCGTGGTCGGGCTCGGCCAGGTGGGGCTCCGATTGTGCCGGGAGTTGGTCCGGCTCGGCCTGCCGGTTGTCGGGGTGGAGCGGGATCGGGAGGCGATGAGTCTGCGGCTGCTCCGTGACCTCGGCGTACCCGCGGTCCTGGGCCACGGCGGCGACCGCAAACTCCTTCTGCGGCTGGGGGTGTTGCGGGCTCAGGCGATCGCCTCGGTGGGCTCCGACGACCTCGACAACATCGCCGTCGCACTGGCGGTGCGCGGTATCTCGCCCAGCCTCCGGATGATGATCCGCGCCGGCGAGCACGAGAGCATCGAGGACACGGAGTCGCTGCTGCACATGGGGACTCTCCGGGACGTGGCCGCGATGACCACCGCCTACGTCGTCGCGGTCCTGCTCGGCGGCGAGCCCGTCGGTGTGGTCAACACCGGAACCGACACCTACATCCGCACGCCCACCGGGGGCTTCGAGCACTTCGACGAATTCCTCAGGCCTGGTTGGGACGCGTTCCATGGGTGAAGCCGGGCGTTCGGGGCGGCGTCGTCCGCTCCGTTCGCGACTTCGATCATCGGAACGCGTTCTCGCCCGTGAACGCCTGCCCGAGTACCAGTTGGTGCATCTCGGGCGTGCCCTCGTAGGTGAGCACCGACTCCAGGTTCACCATGTGCCGGATCACGTGGAATTCGAGTGAGATCCCGTTGCCGCCCAGGATGGTTCGTGCGGTGCGGCAGATCTCGATGGCCTCTCGCGTGTTGTTCAGCTTGCCGAAGCTGACCTGTTCCGGACGCAGCCCGACGGTGTCTTTGAGCCGGCCGAGGTGCAGTGCCAGCAGTTGCCCCTTGTGCAACTCCACCGCCATGTCGCTGAGCTTGGCCTGGGTCAGTTGGAAGCCACCG
>CAJCHX010000105.1 GCA_903970215.1 Acidobacteriaceae bacterium | reverse complement strand
CAAGGCGTCGGCACTCGCGAACACTTCGCCGGTGATGATGCCATCGCCGACCACGCAGACGATGTGGCCCCCTGGACGCAGGCTCTGTGCCACCTGGTCGAACACCGACTTCATGTCGGACTCCCAAACCGAGCTCGGTTCGTAACGCAGATGAGCGCCGATCTCGTTGTGCTTGATGGGCCGGGGGTCCATGCCCAGCCAGAACATGCGAAAGCGGTGGTACAGGTGGTAGTCGAAGGCGTTGGGGTAGGGCGGCGAGAAGACAGCCAGTGCTGCGTCGAGCGACCCTGTGGTGTCAGTGAACGTACGGGCATCGGCGGTGAACACCGACGCCTGCCGCGCATCGGTCGCCGCTTCGAGTTGCGCCAGCATCGACAAGCCGGAATCGATCTTCCTCTGGAAGCGGGCCACCACTTCGGCGGGCAGCGTCTCCCGGTCGATCCGTCGGTACCGAGTCTCGGACTCCTGCCGTGAGACACCGACGATGATCGAGGACAGAGCCACCTTGAGGAACGCGCTGCCTCCGTCGAACTCCTCGATGGCGTCGAGTAGCGCGGTGAGCTGTGCCTGGACGGGCTCGCTGAACCAATAGGCGATGTTCGGGATGCCCGGAGCCCATGAGGGCTCGGCATCAACCGGAACCGGGCGGAGCCCAGCCGCCCATGCGGCTGTCGCTGCGCGCTGCTCAGCTGAGATTACCGTGGACTTCGCCGTGGCGATCAGTGCTGCGAGGGGGTTGATGTCGAGCGCCACCACGTCTCGCCCAGCCCGGAGGGCTTCCACCGCTGTGGTGCCGCAGCCGCAGAATGGGTCCAGCACAAGCTCATCCGGCTTGCTGAGGAGTCTGATCGCCGTCGCTGGGATGTCCGGAATGTACTTCGCCGGCCATGGGTGAAGGTCGTGCGTGAGGTCGCGACTTTTCGAGTCGGCGAAGGACCAGTCAACCGCGGCAAACGCAGTGAGCGCCGGATCGGTCGGCATCGCCGATACTCCTTCTTGATGGGGCGTCAGCGTCGAAGTCACGGCCGACAGGTCACGGTCGGGGTCATCCTGCCAGGGTTACGAACCCTAGCCAAGGTCGGCACGAGATGCGCGGTCTCCGGTCGAATGACATGAACGTAGTTTCGGACTCTCAACTACAGGTCGATGGTCGCACAGGCGTAGGAACATATGTTCGTTGTACCCGAGGGGTGTGACAGCCATGATGAGTCCACCGGGTCGGCTTGCTGGCTCGGGAGGATGCGTTCGATGTCCTGCCGGGCCGGCCTGGCTCTGGATGTGACCGGCGCTCGCCGCCTTGGGAGTGATCTGTCGGCCGGTCCTGCAGGGCGTCGAACGCGCACCAGCCGGTCGGACGGATCGTGACTTCAACAGGAACTGGTCGTTCCCCGTCGATGTCTCGTCCGCCCGTCCCGGCCGGTTGAGGTGGCCTGTTGGGCTTGCCCGCCCTTCCACTTCATCCACGGGCCCCCTGATGCAGTCGTACCTGAGGGTTGCGTGGCACGGCTGAGGGTCACGGCGCCGAACATGGTCACGTCATAGTCAGTGAGGTTGGCGTCGCAGGGCTGAGGCCCTCCCGCTCCTCCTCACCCTCTCGTCGGGGGTGCAGGGGTTCACGACGATCCACGCCGGCAGCGCCCGGCAGGCCCTCTCCCGCCTCCGGTTCATCTGCCAGCTCGCCGACACCCGTTCCGAGCTCACCCTCCCGGCGCTCTCGTCGCTCGTCAGCGAGGCGATCGACATCGTCGTCCACTGCAGCCGGGAGGACGGGGTGCCACGCGTCGGCGAGGTCGTCGCCGTCGAGGACCTCCACGTCGGACCCGACACGGTCGCCTACACGACGACTTCTGTCTGGCAGCGGCCGCGTCGATCGTCGGCGCTGACGTGGACCGGCAACCTCCCGGTGCGCGCGTCACGCGCCCTCGAGCACGCCGGCTACGACGTGCGGTCGCTCGTCGACGTCCCCGCCGGCAACGGTGCGTCCGCCTG
>CAJCHX010000104.1 GCA_903970215.1 Acidobacteriaceae bacterium | reverse complement strand
AGCGCGGAGTGAAACGCGGTATGTGCAGCAACCCACTCGTGGGAGAAGCGACCCTCGCCCTCGTGTGGCGTGATCGCGGTGCTGTCCAGGACGTGGTGGGCCGCCAGCACCTGCCCTTCCCATGCGAGGTCGCCCCGCTGGACCGCCCACTGGAGCCCGATGGATTCGACAGCCACCCGCGCCTCCGTCAACTGCACGTGATCGGCCGGTGAGAGGTCCATGACGAAGAACCCGTGCTGCGGCACCGAGCGCACGAGGCCCTCACCGGTGAGGCGGCTGAAGGCCTCACGTGCGACGTTGAGCCCGACGTCGCTCTGCGCGCGGATCTCGTCGATCTTGAGGCGCTGCCCCGGCTTCAGCCGGCCGGCCAGTATGTCGCTCCGCACTCGCCTGTAGAGATCCTGGGTCAGGGTCTGTACAGACGCATTTTTGCGGGGTCCATCGTTGTCGACCATGTCGCGACTCTAACCAAGGCGTGCTTCGGACTCACGCAAACGTGCCGACCGATCGTGCGGCGCGCCTCGGCGATGGGACACGCCGGCTCGCTCGGCCGTGTCGGCACTGATCGCTGCGTCGCGGAAGAATTCGAGAAGCAACGGATGAAAGATGTCCGGTCGTTCATTGTGGCCCTGGTGGCCGACGGCCTCCGGGTAGAAGAACTGCACATTGGGCAAGCGGTCCTCGAGCGCAAAGCCGGCGTCGAGCGGGGCAAGGCTGTCCGCTCGTCCCCACACGCAGATCCCGGGCGTGGTCAAGGCATCGAATCGACCCTTGATCGACAGGCTCGCAGCACCGTTGTCGACGTTGTCTGCGAGTGCAGCGGCCTGATGGCGGGCGAAGGCCTCTGCCTGACGATTCGCCGCGGCCGTTCTCATCCTGACGAGCGGGTCGGTGATCGACGCAGGGTCGGCGGAGATCGCCGTCATCACCGCTCGCATGGAGTGCTCCGTGCCGTCGAACCGCGGCAGCTGCAGTGCCTGCCCGGGCGGACGGCTGTCCGCCGCGCGCAACTGCTGCTGCGTCAGGATGTCGCCGATCGGCCCGGCCATGAGCGCGACGCTGGCGACCCGGTCCGGGTGCCACGTGGTGTAGACGGCGGCGGTGTCCGAGCCGGTCCAGGTACCACCGAGGTGGAACCGGTCCAGGCACAATGCGTCGACGAACTCGTCGAGGATCCTCAGATGACCGGAACGGCCGAAGGCTCGCGCGTGGCCGGTGACGTGCGTCGACCCGAAGCCCGGCAGGTCAGGGCAGTAGACGGAAAACCCCATGCTGCCGAGGAACGGCGCGATGCCGTACCAGCCTGCGGTCCCCGACGATCCCGGCCCGCCACCGTGCAGCAACACGACGGCCGGCCCGTCCTCGCCCGACGTGACGTAGTGGATCCGCGGGCCCGAGCTCAGCCGGACCACCCGGCTGAGCAGTCCGGGCACGCGCATCAGCGCGTCGTCGCTCGACTCCATGGGCGGTGACGGTAGCCCGCCGGCACCGGGATGCGACCGCGGTCGTTCCGGCTAGTGGGATGGTGCCAGCGAGATGTCACCGCCGGCATCGGCGCGTCGCCTGGGTCAGCCGACACCTCGGCGCCCTTCGTAGTCGTGGCCGATGAGTGAGAATTGAGGTGTTTAACCCGGTGATCAGCCTCGGCTGCCGACGTCGACGAAGACGTCGCCGTCCTCGACCTTGACCGGATAGGTGCGCACGCCACCGTTGGCCGGCTGGCACAGTGCCGCACCGGTCTTCAGGTCGTAGCGGGCGAAGTGCAGCGCGCACTCGACCTGGCAGCCGTCGACGTAGCTGTCGGCGAGTGAGTAGGTCTCGTGCGTGCAGGTGTCGTCGATCGCATAGAACGCCCCCTCGGCATGGAAGACCGCGATGGGCGGGTCGACATCCAGGGTCGTGGCCTCACCGTCGTCGAGATCGGTGACCGCGCAAACCCGGCTCCACATCACCTGCGTGCTCTTTGATTCCATGAGATTCCTTTGCCCGTCGTGCGGTCGCGCCGTCGTGGTCTCACTGTAGGTGAGGAGGCTATCGACAAGTGCGTCGGACTCGTCGACGTGCACGAGCTGTGCCCAGTGCCCGCAGCGGTTGAGCAGCACCAACCGCGAGTTCGGTACGGTCGCCGTCAGTTGCAGGCCTGCGGTCCAAGTGGGAGACGCGGTCGTGGTCACCGGCCACACTTTTGGCGCGCTCGTTCTCGCCTCGCAGGCTGTCGAGGGAGACAACTGGCTCGATACTCATGGCCGTGCCGAACTCGATATCGCCAGCATGATCGGCCCAACCTCGTCCGTGTAACACCGTCACACGAGGCCGCACCTGGCCACCGAGAGCAGGACGACCGGCAGGCCCGAGTCTTCGGCGACCGCGGCCAAGCAATCCTCAGTCGCAGCTGGTCAGGTGGGGGTGCCGGTGGCGGCGGAACGATCGCGGTGGAATACCTGGCCCGCCTCGGCATAGGTGAACTCGTGATGATCGATCCCGACCGGGTGGATGTGACCGATCTCCCAGGCTTCCCGGAGCGACACGTCCGGACACGTTGGCCTGGATCACCTCGACGAGTCGTCCCCGGTGGCTCCGACGTCTCGACTCACGACTCCGAAAGTGCGGATCGCAAGGCGCCTTGCGCGTTCCGCTGGCCAAGGCTGTGACAGATCGGACGACCCGCCGACCACAGGGGGACTTTCAGGCCCGGGACTACTCGTTGAGCTGAGGACCCCCACACTGCCAGCCGCCCCTCGGCTTGTCCGCCGCTGTACGCGATCGCCCGAAAGCCTTATGCCATAAGGGTTTCGCACGTTGGCGATCAAGCGCGAACGACCGCGAACGAGGCAACTGGCTACCAAGATGGCTACCAGATGATCCTGCCCTCTCAGCCAGCGCCGAGCCGGACTAGGACGATGAGAGTCGCGGCCGTGTGGCGATCAACCTGCCACCAGCTGCATCAGCTCAGCGTAGTCGGTCACGACGTCGTACTGGACGCCCTTCCCCTTCTTGTCGTTGAGGGACGCGAAGAACTTACGGGCACACTCGATCTTGGCGTTCTCCACGCCCTTGAGCTGCAGAGTGGACATGGAACCCTTGGTCTCTGCGACGAAGTAGACGTGCTTGATCTTCGTGGTGTCATCCCGGAAGGCGATGGCCCAGTCGGGGTTGTAGTCGCCGACCGGGGTCGGGATGACGAAACCGCGTGGCAGCTTCGAGTAGACGACGACCTCGTCGCTGACGTCGAGCTTTTCAACGAAGGATCGCTCGACCTTGGAGTCGGTCACCACGTACTCGTAGACGCTCTTCCTTAGTTTGTCGCCCGCCTTCGAGAGATCCTGGGCGGTCTGGTTCTCTGTGAAGATCGACGAGTCGTAGCGGCCATCGAGCGGGTCGTAGCTCAGGTGCTCGACGATCACGGTGGCTTTCTGCTCGTTGATGAGCCGGGCGGCCTCGGTGATGAACTGCTCCGGGTTCTGCTTGAACTTCGCGAACGTGCCCGGGTTGATGTCGGTAAGGATGGCCGCGCAGGTGCGGCGCGTGAGCTGCGTCTTCTCCGCGATCTCTCCGAGCAGGTCGTACTTGACGGTCGATCCCGCCGAGGCGGCCGAGTGCTCGACCTTCGTCTCCGACACCTTGAAGCCAGTACCAGCTTCGAGCTGCTCAACGTCGAGGCCAACGACCTGCTTCCCGGCCTCGACGAGGTACTGCATCACGGTGACGTTCAAGGACGAGTCGAGCACACGGATGCAGTTGCGGATCAGTTCGGCTGAGTCGAACTCGACCTGGTAGACGGCCTTGTGGTTGATGCGGCCCCACAGCTCTTGGAACTCACGTTTCTTGAAGTTCGCCTCGTTGAGCGGGATCCTCTTAGGCTTGCGACCGTCGGTCGGCTTGGGCACGTCGAGATAGAGCGCATCAACGAGCGGCCAGACGAAGTCGATCACCGGCTTAAGTGCCTCCGACGTCGGGACGGCGAACGTCCCGTCTGCGCGGGCATCCTTGTACGCCTGCGTCACCAGGCCCTCGTCGTCGATGTAGTCGTGACGAATCAGATGGTTGTAAAGGGTCTGCGCGAGCGCCTTCTCTAGCACACTCGTCGAGCCGTCGGCGAGCGTGATCTGCTTGCCGATGAAGTAGTCGACGCTCGCCTTGCGCGGACGGGCCGACAGCGACTCCATGATCTCCTTCTGCAGTGCGGTGACGAAGTCGGAGTACGACTCGTCGGTCACGACGGTCAGCTCGTTGATGTCGTGAACGGTGACGGGGTTGTCCATCCGCTCGCCGTGCTGGTCGACCGACAGGCGCAGGCCACGACCGATCTCCTGTCGCCGCGTGGTGGTGTTGTCGCTCTTCTTGAGCATGCCCATGACGAACACGTTTGGGTTGTCCCAGCCCTCGCGCAGTGCCGAGTGCGACCAGATGAACCGCACCGGCTCCTCGAACGACAGCAACCGCTCCTTGTCCTTCAGGATCAGGTCGTAGG
>CAJCHX010000103.1 GCA_903970215.1 Acidobacteriaceae bacterium | reverse complement strand
AGCCGCCGCCGGTACCGGACCCGGGAATGGGGACGGTGACCGCTGAGATGTCGAGGGCGTCGGCGCGCGCCAGCCAGGCTTCCGGGTCGGTGCTGCGGATCCCGATCTGGGCCACCGCGGGCAGCTCGGCGGGCACGCCCGGCGCGGTGAACACCGTCCCGACCGTCGGGTCGACGACGATCGCGACCGGGCCGTGCCGGTACAGCTGCAGGCCCGATGCGGACTGTGCTGCGCGCAACGTGAAGCCCAACTCGCGCAGCGCGGCACCGAGCGCGCGGGCCTTCGCCGGGCCGGCCGCGAACCGGATCGACACGACGTCGTCCAGCGGCGCCGAGGCTCCCACCTCATCGAACGATGTCGGCGGGGCCACCTGATCGAACAGGTAGCGCAGCGACCGCTGAGCCTCGCGGGCCGTGCGGGCGCTGTCGGACTCGCGGAAGACGTCGTTGAACACCTCGAGCGACCACGGACCGTCGTACCCCGAGGCGATGACCGCGCGCGCGAACCGCGCCAAGTCGAGATTCCCCTGTCCCGGGAACCGGCGGTGGTGCCGTGACGATCGCCGCACATCCATCGCGATCCGGGGGGCGTCGGCGAGTTGCAGGAAGAAGAACTCGTCGGCCGGGATGTCGGCGATCCCGTCGGGGTCGTCACCGGTGGACAGCACGTGGAAGCTGTTGAGGCAGATGCCCAGCGCCGGGTGATCGACGGCGGCGACCAGGTCGCACGCGTGCCGGTACCGGTTGACGTGAAGCCCCCAGGCGAGCGCCTCGTAGGCGATTCGCTTGCCCCGCGCGGCGGCGAGTTCGGCAGCGCGGCCGAGTTGGTCGATCAGCACGGCGTCGTCGCGCGCAGCGCCGTCCAGCGCCGACGAGCACACCAGGATCAGGTCGCACCCGAGCTGGTCCATCACCTCGAACTTGTGCCCCAGTCGACGAAGGTTCGCGTCGAACCGGGCCGGATCGGCGGCATCGAGGTCGCGGAACGGCTGATACAGATCGACCGTCAACCCGAGATCTGCGCTCAACTGCGCCAGCCTGCGGGGGGACAGCGCGGAGGCGACGAGGTCGGGCTCGAACAGTTCGTACCCGTCGAAGCCCGCCGCCGAGATCGCCTCGAGTTTGGCTCCCAGCGCACCGCTCAGGCAGGCGGTCGCGATCGCGGTGCGCGGGGCGTCCAGGGCCCCGGCGACGTCGGAATCGACGGGAAACGGATACGCCACGACTCTCACCTCTCGAACGCTGGTCACCTCTGCGAAGTGCGCTAATCCACACCTCGTTGCCGACGACACATCGATGCCGTCCACCGAGAATTATGCCTCTTACCTGCGCCCCGGGAGCCGTAATTAACTATCCCGTTCATTTTGTCGCGAGTGGCGCCCGGCGCTTGTACGGTGGCAGTAACACAACGTGTAGTGCACACTACCGGCCCCTGCGGAGGACCTCATGACCCCACCCGCGCACGACCGGGCGCACGCTGCTGCCGACGCCGTCCCGGCCCCGAACCCCCAGCCGCGCAAGGCCGCCCTTGCGGGCTTCATGGGCAGCTTGGTCGAGTACTACGACTTCTTCATCTTCGGCACCGCGTCGGCGCTCGTGTTCAACAAGATCTTCTTCCCCGACATCAGCGCCACAGCCGGGACGCTCGCCTCGTTCGCCACGTTCGGCGTCGCCTACGTCGCCCGCCCGATCGGCGCCGTCATCGTCGGGCACTTCGGGGACCGGATCGGCCGCCAACGGGTGCTGGTGTTCACGCTGGTCCTGATGGGCATGTCGACGTTCCTGATCGGCTGTCTTCCGGACTACCGCGCGATCGGAACGGCGGCGCCGATCGCCTTGGTGAGCCTGCGACTCCTACAAGGCCTGTCCGCCGCCGGCGAGCAGTCGGGCGCCGGTTCACTCGCCGTGGAACACGCCGGTCGCGGTAACCGCGCCTTCTATGCGAGCTGGACGCTGAGCGGTACCCAGGGCGGCCTAGTGGTGGGCACACTCGTCTAAATCCCGATCGCGACGCTGCCCGAACACGCTCTGCTCAGCTGGGGCTGGCGGATCCCGTTCCTACTGTCCGCGGTGGTGATGGTCGTCGCGTATCTGATCCGGCGGACGCTGCCCGAGACACCCGTCTTCACCGCGATGGAGAAGGGCGAGGGGGTCGCCGAGCTTCCGGTCGCGATCCTGCTGCGCAGCCACTCGCGTGCCCTGGTCCGAGTGATCGCGTGCGCACTGATCGCTGTGATGAGCACCCTGTTCTCGACGTATGCGCTCAAATACGCGACCGGCCGGTTCGACGTATCGAAGGGCCAGATGCTGCTGATCAGCGTGATCGCGAACATGACCATGTTGGTGACGCAGCCGCTGTGGGGCATCGCCGCAGACCGGATCGGCCGCAAACCCGTCTTCATCGGCGGCGCGGTGGCGTGCGCGGTGCTTGCGTTTCCGTACATGTACATGATCACCACCGGGTCGTTCGCGATCATCCTGGTGGCGACGCTCGTGATCCAGTCGGTCGCGTACTCCGCCACCAATGCCGTGTGGCCGTCGTTCTACTCCGAGATGTTCCCGGCCCGGGTGCGCTACTCCGGTGTCGCGATCGGCACGCAGATCGGCTTCATGGCATCGGGCTTCCTGCCGCTCATCGGCACCTGGATCCAGGGCACCGGAACATACGGTTGGATCCCGGTGGCAAGCGTGTGCTGCGGGTGCGCCGTGCTCGCCGCGGTGGCGGCCGCGACGGCAACCGAGACCGGTGACACCGACACGATTCGGCTCGGTGGCACCGGGCAGGACGGCCCGCCCCATCGTTGTCCCGACCCGGTCGGCACGCGGGTCGCCTAAGCCGAGCGCGCTAAGGGCCCAGAGCACCGGCCCCGAGCGACGGCCCGAGCACCGCAACCGTCCCAGATAACGACGAAAGGTCCATCACCCAGGCGGGTGATGGACCTTTCGTGTGGTGTGCGGGTGCCTACTCGGCGGCCGGAGCCTCGTCCTCGGCGGCGGGCGCCTCGGCGGCCGACTCCTCGCCAGCCTGCTCCTCGGCGGCCTGCTCCTCGGCAACCGGGGCCTCCACGACCTCGTCGGCGGCGGG
>CAJCHX010000102.1 GCA_903970215.1 Acidobacteriaceae bacterium | reverse complement strand
CGACGTCGAGGAATCTGTCGCCGACGACGTCGCGCAGACCGTCCGCAGCGCAGGATTCGACGTCCGCCGCTACTACCAGCCCGAGGACGAGCACGGCCCCGGCGGCTCCGCCCCGGGCTACCAGCGCCTCGGGGCCGAACGGCCGATGCACACGTTCACTGAAACTGAACAGGCCGCGATCGTCGCCGCATTCGACGACACACAAACACGCACCGGCTTCACCTGTTCGCGAGTCGGCGTCGACGTCTGGACAGCGGGCGGCCACGCCGGCCCGGCCGGTGTGCGCGAACCCCGCAGACCCAAGCCAGTCGCCGACAGCGGCAAGGCCCTCGCCGCGCTGTCGCAGGAATAGCCGCCGTCGATCAGACGATCCGCCGTCCTGGAGCAGCGAACTACCCTGGCGATGATCGACCGCGCGACCACAGAGGGGAGGTCGGACGATGGGACCACTACAACGGCGGATACGACGCGCCATCAACCCGATCTCTACCGGCCTGACCACCCGGTGGCTCGGTGCCGGTCGGCGACAGGCGCCGCCACGCGCCCCGACTCCCCGCGCCAGCCGCGCGCTGCAGGAACCGCCGCGCGCAACGGCATACTTCGGTGTTCCCTCCCCCGGCGACTGGATCGTGCCCGACGGCATGCGCCCTGGCTGGGAGTGGCTACCCGAGTACGGCGCACACGCCAACCTGAAAGCGATGCCGCGTTGGGCGCGTGCCTGGTACCGAACCCCGCTCCTCGACCGATACGCATACGAGTGGATGTGGTGGCACGGCGGCTGGTCGGTTCTCGTCCCGGGCAACACCCCGCCCGCTCCGCCCGACAGCGGTGTCAGAGAACCCCGACGACCCAAGCCCAACTCGCCATCCGGCGCGGCAGCAGTCCAGCACTCCGACCTACCGCGCACGTAGGCCCACGCCAAACCGCAAGCGAGCAGACGCGGCTCGTCACACCGAGGACAGCGAGTTCGCGAACCCACGGCCACTACGCTCGGCTGCACCACACCGCACACGTCAGTTCCCACCGCTCAGAGCGTCAGAATTCGTGAACCCACGAGGAATTGCTCTTGACGGTACCCAGCGGCAGGCCGGTCACCGCGGTGATCTGGCGATGGCTCAGGTCGTCGAAGAAGGCCAGCTCCAGCACCCGCCGC
>CAJCHX010000101.1 GCA_903970215.1 Acidobacteriaceae bacterium | reverse complement strand
ACCTGAGCCGGCGTGAGCGTCAACTCCTCATCCCCGGGCCACGCGCCCCGGGCCTGCGACAGCTCGCCGACCGAATACAGGTAGGCCCGCTGCCGCCACGGCCGGTCCAGCTGGAGCTCCGGCAGTCCCCGCGCCGTCGCGGGGCGGATCTTGACCACCGTCGGCAGTCCGCGGGCGGTGAGACCGCCGGCTTCGGGGAGACGAACACCCGGTCGTTGGCGATCGTCCGGCAGGCCCCCCGCCGCTGCAGGTGAAGCGCAAGGGTCGTCTTGCCCGCCCGCTTGGGGCCGACCGCGAGCATTGCCCTGCCCTGCGACTCGACCGCCGCAGCGTGTAACTCGAGGTGGTCTCGGCGCGCCCGGGCCGCGACGAGCTCATACAGGATCAACGCGAGCGTGTACCGCCAGCGGCGTCCGGGCAGGGTGTGCGGGACGAGCGTGACGCGTCCGGACCGGATCATGAAGTGACATCCACGCTCCGCGTCGTCAACGACGAACCCCAGCTCATCCTGCCAGGCGGGAAGCGACAGGGTGCTGCGATCCAGCACGAAGCAGGCAAGCGGGCCGACGGCGGTCATCGGCGGGGGAAACGCCGGTGCGTGCGGCGACCACTCCCGCACGTCCACCTCCCAGGCCCCGCGACCATCCACGGCGGACAGCGCAGGTGCGACGAGCTCGGAGAGCCAGTCGAGCACGCTGAGCTCCGCGGTGACCCGAGCGACGGGCCGCCCGTCGAGTCCAAAGCTGCGAGCCGGCACGGTTGACACCATAGGTCACGCGGGCACGCGTCTCTCCGGCGGGTCTCCCACCGCGCTACGGTAGGTCACGCCACGCGCGATGGGTGGCCGTATCTGAGGAGACGCGATGCCGGCCGCGGCTGACTACACGCGGGGCGGGACCCAGAAGACCGTGTACTCCGACGCCGAAGTCGTCGCGGTCCGCTGTCCGCTGTGCAATGCGGATGATTGTGACCGCTTGTCCACCGAGTATCAGAGCGTCGCCATCGTTCGCTGCCGGGTCTGTGCCCTGATCTACACCTCACCACGGATCCGCGCTCCCGCGGAGGTGTACTGGGGGGAGTACGAGACCTTTCTCGAGGAGGCCAGGCTGATCTTCGACGGTTCCGCGCAGCATCATCGCGAGCCCAACTACCGCGAGGAACTCGACATGATCGAGTCGGTCAGCCCCGGTCGGGGTCGGCTGCTGGACGTGGGATGCAACATGGGCGTGTTGCTCCGGGACGCGCGTGCTCGCGGTTGGACGACGGTCGGCGTGGAGCCCTCCGTCGCGCTGGCCCGGATCGCGACCGAGCAGTTCGGCCTGGTGGTGCACAACTGCTTTCTCGATCAGGTTTCCCCGTCCGAACACGCCAGCTTCGACGTGATGGCGCTCAGCGACGTGTTCGAGCACATTCCGGATCCGCTCGCGTTCCTGGCGACCGCGCGGCGGTTTCTCAAGCCGGGCGGCCTGCTGTATCTCAAATCGCCCAACGCGCGGTGGAACCTGCTCAAACAGCGGATGGCGGGCAGCCTGCGCCGCACCCCCGAGGCGGGGGTGTGGGACTCATATGAGCGGGTCGTGCACTACACCGACACGACGATCGTCGCGATGCTCGCGGCGGGTGGCTTTGAGACCATGAGCGTCACGTCGGGCAAGCCGGTCCAGAGTCCGGTCTGGCACCGGTACGTCGGTCACTATTACCAATATCCGTCACCCTGGTTCCTGGATTGGCGGCAGCATCTCGGCCGCCGTTTCTTCTACGAGCTCGCGCGCATGGAGTCCAGGGCCAGGCCCGGGCGGGTCGGTCCGCTCGCGCCCAATCTCATGGTCCTCGCCCGCGCACGGGGCTGACCGCGCCGCGCGCGGCGTCGACGATGCGAGCGAGGTTCGAGCACGTCCTCGTCAATCACGAGATGCTGATCTTTCGGGGAGGGCGCATCTATCCCGAGTCGTTCGCCGGTGATACGACCGCCGCCCGTCATTACCGCAACGTCAATGGGTACGGTCGGTTTCTCCTCAAGAACCACTGGCTGAGGCGAGGCGAAGTCATTGAGCCCTCCGGCCTGTGGGCGCTCAACGACCACTCCCACGACAACTACTACCACTGGATCGTCGACGTCCTGCCGCGCATCCTGCGCGCGGAGGCGACGCATCCCGATGAGCGCGTGCTGCTGCTTCCGGACGCCTTTCGCCGTCACCGGTACGTTGCCTTCACGCTCCAGGCGTTCCCGCATATCCGCGTGCGGTGGATCAGCGCACGAGCCAAGGTGCGGGTCCAAGAGCTCGCCTGGATTCCGCGACAACCGCCCGAGCGTCGCGCGGGACAGTTGCGCGAGGTGGCCCGTCGTGTCGCCGCGCTCGCCGGCGAGCCGGGAACGGCACGTCGGATCTATCTCAGCCGCGCTGACGCGCCGCGGCGCCGGGAGCGTCCGCTGGCCGAGCTGGAGCACGTCCTGAGGGCGCACGACTTCGAGATCGTGGCGATCGATCCGGTCCGGCCGTGGGAGCAGGTCCGGACGTGCCGGGGCGCCGATGTCATCGCCGGCGTGCACGGGGCCGCGCTGACCAATCTCATCTTCATGGCGCCGGGCGGCCGGCTGCTCGAGCTGCGCCACGGGGACGACGCGATCTTCTTCGACGCCTTCCGTCCGCTCACCCGCGCGATCGGCGTGGAGCACCACGTCCAGATCTGCCGGCCGGCACAGGCTGACTATGGGTGGGAAACCAACAACGCCGATCTGATCATCGACCTCGATCTCCTGCGGGAGAATCTCCGCGCGCTCGCCACGTGAGCCGGCTGTCGCGGTAGGCCAGGGTGTCGAACCCTGCGACCGCGACCTGGTAGCCGTGAGCCACGAGGCGCCGCAGCGCGCGCTCGTGCTCGTCGCGCGACAGGTGCCGGTGCTCGAACTGGATGATGCTCGGCCGCCAACGGTCGAGATCGAACATCGCGATCAGCGAACCGTCACGTCCTTCGGCGTCGATCTGCAGCAGGTCGACCCGGTCGACTCCGCGCAGCAGGGAGTCGAACGTGAGGACGTCCACCTCGGTCTCGATGAGCCTGGCGCCGAGCTCCAGCCCGGGACGGTCGTGACCCAGGAGGGTGTCCTGATCCAACGAGGCGAGCTGATCGACCCACGCCGGAGCATCCGCGACGCTGTACAGCACCGCGGTCCCGTCCCGATCGCCGACGGCGGCGTGTCGGAGCTGGAGCTTGGGATGACCGGCGTAGGTGGCGGTCAGCCTGGCAAACGCCGCGGCCTGAGGCTCGACGAGCACCCCCGCCCAGTCGTAGCGCTTGACCATCCGGTGGATCGGGTCGTTGGTGATGCCGTCAAACGCTCCGACCTGGACGAAGAAGAAGCCCGGGACGGGGTCGACGAGATGTCGCGTGATGAGATGCTCGATCGTCAGCCCGATCTCGATCTCACCGCGGTCGGTGGCAAGCGATGGCGGCAGCCTGCGAACCTGGAGGCCGCGGCGACGGATCTGGTCCACGGCGCAGCGTCGGGCCCTGCGCAGTGCCGGGGTCACTGGCGATCTGTGGTGTCGTTCCGTGGCCGCACTGTAACGCGTGTCGACGACACCGGCGTGCCCTCCGTGAGCCCGACCGGCTGACGGCGTCAACGACGCCCAGCGTCTCACGGCTCTCATATGGATCTCACCCATCACTCCGGGTGGTCGGGATATGAGCGGTTCACCGATGTCAGGCGCTCGGGGTCGTGCCGGCCCCACTCCTCTCCCCGTCCTCGCGTGCTTGATCCTCTCCGTGACCGGCACCCTCGTCTACCCTTTTGGCTGGTGGGGGCTTGCGGCCGCGGCCCTGGGCGCCTTCTTGCTCGGGCTCCCGCTCTGGGCCTCGCCCCGGTGGGGTGGCCCGGCGACTCGCCTCGAGGAGGCGCTGGCCCTCGGCCTCGGGGCCGTCTCCTGCGTCTCGAT
>CAJCHX010000100.1 GCA_903970215.1 Acidobacteriaceae bacterium | reverse complement strand
CCGTGATCGACCTGGTCAACCCAGGCCTGCTCGGTTCGGCGCGCACGTTCCGCAACCGCTACGCCCTGCCCATCGAGCGCGAGCGCGACCCGCATGCGGTGCGCCGCCTCGCCACGCTCACCGCTCCATTCGTGTTGCGCCGCGAGAAGACCGACCCCGAGATCGTGCCCGACCTCCCGGCCAAGGACGAGTTCGTGGTGCGCGCCAACCTCACCGCCGAACAGGCCGGTCTGTACCGAGCGGTCCTCGATCGACTCGCGGCCGAGCTGCAGGAGGCCGAGGGCATGCCCCGGCGCGGACTCGTACTCGCGGCGCTCACCCGACTCAAGCAGATTTGCAACCACCCTGCGCACTACCTCGACGACGGGTCGCCCGTGGTGCGGCGCGGGGTGCACCGCTCGGGCAAGATCGAGTTGCTCGCCGACATCATGGAAACCGTTGCAGCAGATGGTGATCGGGCCATTCTATTCACCCAGTACGCGGCCTTCGCGCGGATGCTCGCCCCGTGGCTGTCGTCCCTTCTCGGGGCCGACGTGCCGGTGTTGGACGGGGCCCTCGGGCGGGCGGAGCGCGACGCCGTGGTGGCGCGGTTCCAGGACCGGACAGGAGCGCCGGCGCTCCTCGCGACGGTCCAGACGGGTGGCACCGGGCTCAACCTGACTGCCGCGAATCACGTTGTGCACATGGACCGCTGGTGGAATCCAGCGGTGGAGGACCAGGCCACCGATCGGGCGTTTCGGATCGGTCAGACCCGGCGTGTGCAGGTGCGCAAATTCGTGTGTGTGGGCACGCTCGAGGAGCGGATCGACGCGGTGATCACGGCGAAGCGGGAGCTGGCCGGCGTGTCCGTCCAGGTGGGCGACGCCTGGCTTACGGAGCTCTCCAACGACGAGTTGTGCGAACTGATCGCGCTGCGCGACGACTCGGTAGGGGATTGATGGCGGGGCGAGCGCGTGGCGCCGGACGAGCGGGGCGGGGCGGTGCCGGGGCGCAACGCCGGATGGGGGGTGCCTGGTACACCCGCACCCTGATTCAGCAGGCGGAGGATCGCACCGAGCGGAGGAAGGTGGTCTACGCGCGCCGCCTGTTCAACGACCGATCGGTGTACGGGTTCGCGGTCCGCGACGGGCGCGCCAGTGCGACCGTGCAGGGCACTCAGCTCGACCCGTTCACTGTGCTGCTCACCCGGCCGACGGCCGATCCGGACACCGTCCTCGGCGTCCTGACTGCGCAGGATGCCACCGATGAGCTCACCGACGTCGCGCGCGGGGATCTGGGCCGCACGCTCGGCGGGCTCGTCCTACCCGAGTCCGCGGACGTGGTGGTCGACTGCACGTGCCCGGACCAGAGCGGGGCCTGTGCGCACGCACTCGCGGTCACCTACGAGATCGCCGCGGCGGCCGACGTGGAGCCTGGCGTGTTGTTGGAGTTCGCCGGGGTACCGCTCGCGACGCTCATCGCGCGCGTCACGTCGGGCACTCAGCTCCCAGCGGTGCGTGGCGGTTCCCGTTCCCCGAGCGTTCGGCGGGAGGGCGCTCTGCCGGGCGGCGACGAAGTGTCCGGCTCGAACGCCGTCGATCGGGCGTCGTTCTACGGTGCCGGCTTCGATCTGCCGCCCCTGCCCGAACCGGCGCCGGTCGACCCCCTGGAGCTGCTCGACCCCGCGCTGCTGCGGACGGCGCTCCGCCGATCCGGGACCCGCGCCGCCGATATCGTGCAGGCCACCGAGGAGTTGGGCGAGCTGTATGCCCGGATCCGGCGCCTGCGCCCGCGCTGACCGACACGCCGTCAGCGCAGGTCACAGGCTCAGATGCAGAACCTGTCGGACCCGCTCACTACCCTGGCGAGCGGGATCGGAACAGGTGATGGCACCTGATGGGTGCACCCGATGAGGACATGGAGCGAGGGGAGGCGAGGCAGTGGGCGGCGTTCGGTTCATTCACACGGCCGACTGGCAGCTCGGCATGACTCGACACTTCCTCGACGCCGATGCGCAGGCCCGGTTCACCGACGCGCGCCTGGATGCGATCACTCGGATCGGGGTCATCGCGCGGGAGCGGGCTGCGGAGTTCGTTCTGGTGTGCGGGGACGTCTTCGAGGACAACCGGCTATCGCCCGCGATCGTTGCGCGCTGTCTCGACCGTATTGCGGAGCTGCCCTGCCCGGTCTATCTGCTGCCAGGCAACCACGACCCGCTGGATGCGGCGTCGATCTACACCTCCGAGACGTTTCGGCGGCACCGGCCCGGCAACGTCGTCGTGCTCGATCGGCCCGGTGTCGTCGCCGTCCGCGATGGGGTGGAGATCCTCGCGGCGCCGTGGTTCAGCAAGCATCCCGCCGTCGACCCGCTCACCGAGGCGGTCACCGGGCTCGCTGCTCCGTCACCCGGCAGCGTCCGGATCGCCGCCGGTCACGGTGGCACGCTCTCGGTCGGCTCCCGCGAGCAACGGCTGATCGATGTGGGCGCGGTCGGCGCTGCCCTCGACGCGGGTCTGCTGCACTACATCGCCCTCGGTGACCGACATTCCACGACCGAGGTTCGCGGGGGGATGTGGTATTCGGGAGCTCCGGAGGTCACCAACTTCGACCACGTGGAGTCTGGATCGGGTTCGGTCCTGCTGGTCGAGTGCTCACCCGACGCTCCGGCCGTGGTCACCGCGGCCCCGGTGGGTACATGGGCGTTCCGGTCCCGGGAGTTCGCGCTCGCCGCGCCGGGCGACGTCTCCCGAGCCGTCGCAGGCCTGGCAGAGCTGCCCGATAAGGACCGCACGGTGCTCAAGCTCGCGTTCACCGGCACGCTGACGCTGGCGGCGAAGGCCGAACTGGACGCCGAACTAGACGTCTTGCGTGCTCGGTTCGCCGCGGTCGAGTCGTGGCCGCAGCGTACTGACCTCGCCGTGTTGCCGGGCGACGGCGAGTTCGCCGCGTTCGCACGGTTCGGCCCGGTCGCCGACGCCGTGGATGAACTGCTGGTCACGGCTCAGGGTGCCGGCGAGGGCGCCGACGACGCTTCTGGTGCGTTGGCGTTGCTCTACCGGCTGGCGGCGGGAGTGGTGCGATGAGGCTGCACCGATTGGCGGTCCGCGACTTCCGGGGGGTCGAGGCGCGCGAGGTCGTCTTTGCAGACACCGGGGTCACGCTGCTGCACGGTCCCAATGAGGCCGGGAAATCGTCGCTGCTCGAGGCGCTCCGGATGCTGTTGGAAGTGAAGGCCACGTCGAAGTCGCAACGGGTCGAGGCCGTACTCCCTGCGGGTCGCGATGTCGCTCCGCAGGTGGAGGCCGAACTCACGGTGGGCCCCTACCGGTTCGTATACGCCAAGCGCTTCCACCGTCGCCCCGGCACCACGGTCACAGTGTTACAGCCTGCACCGCAACAGCTTTCGGGTGGTTCGGCCGACGACTGGGTGCGCGGGGTGCTCGACGCCCACGTCGATGGCCAGCTACTCGCCGCGCTCACCGTTCTGCAAGGCCCGGCACCCGGCCAGCCGGCGTTGCGGGACAGTGCCGCGTTCGCCAAGGCACTCGTCACTGCTGCGGGGGCGGGTGACGACCGATCCGGCGACGACGCGACGACGCTGTACGACGCGGTCGCGGCTGAGCGCAGCCGTTATTACACCGCGACCGGCCGGGAGACGGCCGAACTGGCCGCCGCCCGGGCGCGTGCGGCGGCGGCGCGCAGCGAACACGATGCGGCGCTCGCCGCTCTTGCGCAGGTCGACGATGCCGTCGCCCGCCACGCGATGGCCGCTGCGCGACTGGCGGAGGCGTCCGACAGTGCCGCGGCGGCCGCCGCCAGGCTCGACGGCCTGGCCGCGCGGCAGGCGGAGATCGCGGCGCTGAGAGCCGCCGTCGTGCAGGCCCGCTCTGCTTCCGAGGCGGCCGCGCAACAGGAACGGGTGGCGGGCAGGGAGCTGGCCGTACGCCGGAAACTGGCAGCCCGGCACGAGGACGCCCGAGTGCGAGCCGATCGACTCCGGGTCGTCCGCGACCACGCTCTCGCCGACCGTGATGTCCGGGCCGCCGAGCTCGCCTGGCTGAACAACACGGTCGAGGAGTTGGGGGTGGTCGCGGCCGACCGGCGCGAGCGGAAGGCGCAGGCGCAGTACGCCTTCGACTACGCGCGCGAAGCCTCGCGGTATCAGCGCGTGCACGCGCGGATAGCCGCCGCCGAGATGCTCGAGAAGGAGGAGATCGCCACCCGAGAACGCCTGTCCGCCAACGTAGCCGACCGCTCGGCGCTGCAGGCCATCGCTGCGGCGCGCCAGGACGTCGACGCGGCTCAGGCGCGCTTGAGGGCCCTGTCCGCAACCATACGGCTCGAACGTTTGGGTTTCGGCGACGTGATGGTGGACGGACGGTACCTGGGTGAGGAGCCGCTGGAGCTGTTGGCCGGCGATGGCACGACGATCGAGGTCCCCGGTGCGGTCCGGATCGAGATCCGGCAGCAGGGGGAGAGCGTTGCTGCTTCGGAGCAGCTCAAGGCCGCAACCGCGCGGCTCGACGCCGCGTGCGGTCAAGCCGGTGCATCGTCACCGGAGGACGCACGCGAGTTGTACGAGGCACGGGTCGCATTGGAGCTGGAACTGCAAGAGATCCGGGTCAAGCTGGCTCGCGTGACCGGCGATGACGGTGTCGACGAACTGCGCGGGCAACTCGCCGAGAGTGCTGAGCTGATGGCCGACCTCGAGGCCGCGACGGGACCCGAGGAGTTGGACGTCGACCCGGAGACCGCCAAACGCCGGCACCTGTCGGCGGTCGCCGACGAGTTGCAAGCCCGGCAGGAGTTCGACACCGCACGTGCCGATCTCGACCAGCACGCCGCGGATCTGCGCGGCGCCGAGACCGCGGCGCAGGTCGCTGCCGCGCGCCTCGCGGCTCTCGATGAGACCGCGAGCGACACCGCCGCCGAGCTGTCGGCCGACCGGGCTCGGGTGTCCGATGCCGACCTGATCACTGGGGCGGACGAGGCGGCCGAGGCCGCGCGTCGCGCGGCCGACGTGCTGGCGGCCCGAACAGGCGCCGCCCGGGCTGCAGACGTCGATGGGTTCGCCGCCCGGCTGGCGCAGGCGCGCCAACACTCGGACGCCGCTGCACGCGAGGAGGCCGATGCGCGGAAAGTGCTGGCACACACAGAGGGTGAGCTCGCCTCCTACCACTCGCAGGGTCGCCGGGACGCGCTCGACGCGGCCGTTCGGGAACTTGCCCACGCTGACGAGACACTCGCGTCGGTGCACGCTCGCGCCCGCGCCGCCGACCTGCTGCACCGCACACTGACCGCGCACCGCAACGCCCAACGTGCTCGTGTCCAGGGGCCGTTCCAACGTGCGCTGGAGGACCTGGGCCGCACCGTGTTCGGCGATCCGCTGACGGTGACCGTGGACGACGACCTGACGATCGCGTCGCGCACAGTGGGCGGCGTGACGGTGCCGTTCGAGTCGTTGTCCGGCGGCGCGCAGGAACAATTGGGCATCCTCAGCCGGCTCGCGTGCGCCCGACTCGTAGACCCGGACGAGGGAGCGCCGGTGCTGATCGACGACGCGCTGGGGCACAGCGACCACGGCCGCCTCGCTGCTATGAGCAAGGCGCTGCTCGCCGCTGGCCGGGAAGCACAGGTGATCGTGTTCAGCTGTGATGCGCAGCGATTCGCGGGTCTGCGAGGATGCGCCGGGGTCACCGAGGTGGCGCTGGAGTAGCGCCGGGGTCACCGAGGTGGCGCTGGAGTTTGGAGGCGGGTCACCGCCCGGTGGCCTTCGCAGTGATCGCGGCCAGCGACGCTCTGGCTCCGGCAGCTGTGCAAGAGATCCGCCTTGTCGGCATGGGCGGCGGCGATGTCCTAGCAAGCAGGACAGCGGAATTCGGCACGTCGCCGGGTCTGCAAGCCGGGGCGTTCGATCGAGAAAAAACATGCGCGAGGGTCTTGGCAGTCGCGGCGGGGGAGTGCTAAATTTTTGGGTGCACAGTTGAGGTGTCGCCCG
>CAJCHX010000099.1 GCA_903970215.1 Acidobacteriaceae bacterium | reverse complement strand
CTGCGGCCGACTCGTGCGCACAGGACCGGCAAGTAGGGTGTGGCGCGTGATGATCGCTAGCTTCCCCAGCCCATCGCAGGGCGTCTGGCACCTCGGGCCGCTGCCCATCCGTGCGTATGCGCTGTGCATCATCCTCGGGATCGTGGTGGCGTGTTGGTGGGGCGACAGGCGCTGGATCGCCCGCGGGGGGCAGCCGGGCGAGATCATCGACGTCGCCGTGTGGGCGGTTCCGTTCGGTCTGATCGGCGGCCGCCTGTACCACTTGTGTACCGACTTCACCACGTACTTCGGAGCGCACGGTCGCGGCTTCGTCGCCGCGCTCAAGATCTGGGACGGTGGCCTCGGCATCTGGGGCGCGGTCGCGTTGGGTGCGGTGGGCGCCTGGATCGGGTGCCGGCGAAAGAACATCGGGCTGGCGGATTTCGGGGACGCGATCGCGCCCTGCATCCTGTTGGCGCAGGCGATCGGGCGGCTCGGAAACTACTTCAATCAGGAGCTGTACGGCGACCCGACCAGGCTGCCGTGGGGGCTCGAGATCTTCGAACGAGTGAACAAGGTGGGCGAGCGGGGGCCCAATGTGCTCGACGGCCGCAGCGACGGCGTGCTGCTCGGGACGGTGCAGCCCACCTTTCTCTACGAGATGCTGTGGAACGTCCTGATCGTGGTCGCCCTGGTCCTGATCGACCACCGGTTCCGGATTCGTGACGGCCGGTTGTTCGCCCTGTACGTCGCGGGCTACTGCGCGGGACGGTTCTTCGTGGAGTTGCTGAGGGACGATCACGCGACCCACATCTTCGGGGTCCGGATCAACGTGTTCACGGCCGCGATCGTCTTCGTCGCAGCCGCCGCATACTTCGTGCTGAAGAAGGCACCGACGCGGCAGGGGACGGAGATCGACCCCGCGCCCGCTCCCGCCGATGGTGCCGACGCCGCGCCCGATCGCGGCTGACCGAACAGTTCAACCGCCCGTCACGTGCATGTTCCCGCAGTGCGCCGCGGGCGGCGCCGCCTGACGGCTAGGCTTTCCGAGTGACTCGTCGAACCAAGATCGTGTGCACCCTGGGCCCCGCCGTCGGTACGGACGAAGGTGTGTTGGCTCTCGTCCAGAACGGTATGGATGTTGCCCGGCTCAACTTCAGCCATGGTGAGCATGCCGACCACGAAGCCAACTACGTGCGGGTGCGGGCCGCGTCGAACACGACCGGCCGCGCCGTCGGCATCCTGGCCGATCTGCAGGGCCCCAAGATCCGCCTCGGCCGGTTCGCAGAGGGCAGAACCGTGTGGAAGAACGGCGAGACCGTCCGCATCACCGTCGCCGAGTGCGAGGGCACCCACGACCGGGTGTCGACCACGTACAAGGAGCTCGCGCAGGACGCGAAGGCCGGCGACCGCTTGCTGGTCGACGACGGCAAGGTGGCACTGACCGTCACGGACGTGGACGGCGACGACGTCGTGTGTACCGTCGTCGAGGGCGGCCCGGTGTCGAACAACAAGGGCGTGTCGCTGCCCGGCATGGACGTCTCGGTGCCGGCGCTGAGCGAGAAGGACATCGACGACCTCA
>CAJCHX010000098.1 GCA_903970215.1 Acidobacteriaceae bacterium | reverse complement strand
CTTGAACCGGATCTGGTCATTGCCAGTGCGCAGCAGCATGACGACCCCGAGAGGGTGGCCCCGCATTACCGTCACAATCAGTTGACGGATCCGCTCGTCTTCCCATTTGTAACCACGCTGGAAGTCGGGCAGCTGAATTTTGCCGCTTGTCGTCCACTTCAAATATTCGCTCAGCTCGTACAGCGGTGTTTGGAAACCCATCGCGCCATTCTCCTATGGTGTGTGTCGAGTGGAGACTTCATTCTTGATTGCGAGTGTCTCAGCTGCCGCATCACCGTCGCTCGGGTGCTTGACCCGGGACACTTGGCCTACGCCAGCGTCTGCGGTCATCCCCTGTGGCCACCGCGCTGCCTGGTAGCTCGCAGCTTCTGTGTCTGGCAAAGCGCGCGTAGAGTTGTTTATTCGCACAAAGAATGATTGGTTGTTCTTGCTCGTCTTGGCTTGGACGGGGGCCGGCGAGGCGGCGACATCGACCCGGCAGATCTCACGGCTGTCGTGAATGGTGATGCGCGCCCTAGTCCAGGTGACCGGGGTGTAGCCGAGGGCGTTGATGAGGTGGGTAGTGAGCCAGTTGACGAATCCGTCCCCGTTGCTTGGCCTCACCCGCTGGTAGTCGTGGTCGAGGCCGATGACCGTGCGGTCGGGGCCGATACCGATGAGCAGGGTGCCCCCATCGGTGTTGAGGAATGCGGCGACTGTCTTGACGATTGCGTCTTCCATGGCCTTGCTCGGCTGGTCTTCGCGCAGGTCCCATCGGGCGGTGGACTTGAACTCGACGGCGTAGTCCTCGTCGTTGTCGATCAGCTTCTGCACGGTCCGCAGCTCCGGCTTACCGACCAATCCCAGTTTTTCGGCAACCAGCGCGACGAACTCTGCGTCTGTCCGAAGCTGCTCTACGACCTCCTCGGTGATGGAGGCGGCGGTGATCGCTCCGGGAGGAATGGTTGCGAGCCCTCCGGGAGGGTTCGCCGGCTCGATGGGTTCGCGGTCGTAGACGCTGTGGCCATCGTCGCCGTAGGCGGAGGCGACATGGTCGAAGACTGCCTGAACCTTGGCGTCGAACAACTCCGGCGGGTACGGGTCAGCCGGCAACTCGACGTCGAGGACGTGACGGATCGACGAGCGTACGTCTGCGGTGGTCGCCGCCTTGCGGCGCCAGTCGAGGACGAGCTTGGTGTGCAGGGTGGCAAGGAGCCTCTTGGCGCCTGCCTTCACCACGTCACGTTCGGCGTCGGTGAGGACCGGCTCGGGCTTGGTAAGCAGGTCGAAGATGGCCAGCTCCTCCTCGCTGAGCCCTTCGACGACAGAGCGCTGTTCCTCGTCGGTCAACGACTTCGACAGAGCGACGAGGCGGCGGAGGTACTCGTCGATGTTGAGGCTGCCGGCGTTGTAGGCGGCGATGAGCTCTTCGATCCGCTCTACCAGGTCGTAGCGGGTGGGGTTGCGGCCGGCGGCCGCGACGGCCCGCTGCTTCAACATTGCTGCCAGCCGGTCGGTCTCGGCTCGCTTCCTTCCGGCGAAGCGGGCGGCGAGCGCGTCGAAGTCGATCTGGGAGAGGTCGATGAGCGGGTCCGGCTCGCTGCCTTCGGCTGCCGCCCGGATCACGTACTCCTCTGCGCCCACGGAGCGGTCGAGGAGTTCGTCGACGGCGTCGGCGATCGTGTCGAGGTCGGCGGCCGGGGGCCGGCCCAGGTCGAGGAGGCGCTGGGCCAGCACGCGGATGGCGGCGACGGTCGCCTGTTGGGCGGCGGCCGCCGGGTCGGGCAGCAGGGCCTTGAAAAGCGTGCGGGCGTGACGAGCCGCAGCCAGGAACGCCGCTCGTCGCTCCTCGTCGCCCAGGAGCGCGTCGATGGCGGCGTCTCGTAGGGCGATGTGCGCGAACCCGGTGGCGTCCCGCAGCGCCGGCAGGTCGACGCCGGCGTCCGAGCACAACCGGATCACCTCGTCGATCGCCTCTCCCAGGGCGACCACCAGGGCGTCGACGTGCTGAATCGGGGAGTCGATACCCGGCTCGGCGTTGGCGGCGCCGTAGATGGCGAGCGCAGCTTCGAGGTTGCGGAACACGCCGATGTAGTCGACGATCAGCCCGTTGTCCTTGTCGGGGAACACCCGGTTGGCCCGGGCGATCGTCTGCATCAGGCCGTGGTTGCGCATGGGCCGGTCGAGGTAGATGGTCGACACGGTCGGGGCGTCGAAGCCGGTCATCCACATGGCGCACACGAACACGATCCGCAGCGGGTCGTCGGCCGACTTGAACCGCTCGGCCAGGTCCTCGTCGATCATGCGCTTGCGGTGGGGGCGGATGTCGAGCCCGTAGCGTTCGAGTTGGGCGATCTCGTTTTGCGACTGCGACACCACCACGGCCATTTCCGTCGAGTCCATGAGCGCCAGGCGGCTGGCCAGCCACGGCCGCTCCAGATCCGGGAGGGTGTCGTGCTGCGCCTGGAGGTCAGCCCGATGCTGGGCCCAGGCGGCCTGCACGTAGTCGTACATGCGCACGGCAGCGGCCTTGTCGACCCCGACGTACATGGCCTTGCCCGTGAAGCCCCGGCCGACGAAGTGGGCCACCAGGTCCTGGGCAATAGTCCGGAGCCGCTCGGGGCGGGTCAGGAGCGTGTACTCCCGGCCGAACCGGCGAGCGAGCTGGCCCTCGGCGTCCTCGTCAAGCTCGGCGTCTTCCAACAAGGCGGTGAGCTCGTCGGAGAAGTCCTCGTTGATGAGCTGCAACTCGGGGATCCGGTTCTCGTAGTAGAGCGGGACCGTCGAGCCGTCCTCGATGGCGTCGCGGAAGTTGTAGACCGACACGTAGTCGCTGAACTGCTGGCGGGTCAGCTCCTCCCCGGCGATCAACGGGGTGCCGGTGAACCCCATGAACGCTGCGTTCGGTAGCGCCCGGCGCATGTTCAGCGCCAACGTGTCGTACTGGCTGCGATGGGCCTCGTCGGTGATCACGATCACGTCCGAGCGGTCCGACAGCACCGGCATCGTCGTCTCACCGGCCGCGGCGTCGAGACGGAACTTCTGGATCAACGTGAACACGTACCGGTGATCCGCGGCGAGCAGCTCGCGCAGGTGGGCGGAGGAGGTGGCGTGTACCTGGGCTTCGGCCGAGATCGCCCCGGCGTTTGCGAACTCGCCGTGGAGTTGCACGTCGAGCTCGGTGCGGTCGGTGACCATCACGAACGTCCACGCGCCGGGCACCCGGCGTAGGACCTTCTGGGTGAACCACAGCATCGAGAGGCTCTTGCCGGACCCCTGGGTGTGCCAGAAGACGCCGAGCCGCCCGCGATTTTCGCCGAGCCTCGCTACAGCCGTCACCGCCTTGTTGACGCCGAGGAACTGGTGGTTCTGGGCGATCTTCTTGACGAGCCCGTCGGGCGTCGCCTCGAAGAAGGCGAAACTTTCGACCAGGTCGAGCA
>CAJCHX010000097.1 GCA_903970215.1 Acidobacteriaceae bacterium | reverse complement strand
GCAGCGCCGCGCGGGCGGCGACAAGATCATGGCGGCGGTCAGCGAGGGGCAGCGCGCCAAGCGATGACCGGCCGGGCTGGGCCCCGGTTCCAAGATCTCAGAACCGGGGCCCACTCGACCAGGGCGCATTACTTCGTGTTGCTGGACCCGCCGTGCGACGCGCCACCCGCAGACGACCCGCTGCCGGCAGACGAACCGCTGGACGTCGTCCCGCTCGATGACGAGCCACCGCTCACCGCGCTCGACACGCTGCTCACCGCGTTCGACACACCGCTGCTCACTGCCTTCGAGACACCGCTCACAGCGTTCGACACACCACTGACCGCGTTCGACACACCGCTGGCGACGGTCGACGCGCCGGTCGACGTGCTCGACGAGCTCGAAGAGCCACTCGACGTGCTCCCGCTCGACGTGCTCTGACTCAGCGTGTACCCGCTTCCGCTGCTGGAGTACGAAGGTGCGGAGCCGGTCGATCCGGTGCCACCGGCAACGGACTGCACCGCGTTCGTCACGTCGCTGGTCGCGGTGGTGACCGGGTTGGTCGACCCAGTGGTCACCGCCGGGGTGTCCGTACTCGTCACATCCGGCGTGTCGGCCGCAGACACGGCCGGGTCGAGCACCGGCGAACCGTCGCCGCCGCTGATGATGCTGCCCGACGAACCGATGTCGCTGAGGCCGTCGGTGACCGTCGTCAGCAGGCTGCCCAGGTCGCCGAGCGCTGCCGCCGGGGTACCCAGGTCGCCGGTCAGCGAACTCAGACTGCCGAGGTCGCCGACCACCGAACCCAAGTCGCCGAGCTGCGACACCGTGGACGCCAGTGCGGAGGTGACGGTCGAGGCCGGGTCACTCGCGCCGAGGCCGAGCGTCTCGGCGATGGTCGAAGCGAAGGATCCAGCTTCGCTGCCGACCGTCCCGGTAGCCCCGAGGATGCCGGCCGGCGCCCCTTCGAACATGCTGGAGTACAGGGTGCCCTCCGACTCCACGAAATCCCACGCAGACTCGAGGGATGCCGCGTCGCCGGCGGGGTTCGTGATCGATTGCATTGCGTCGGTCCACAGCCGCTCCTGGCCGGCGGCGCTCCACAGCGAGAGGGTGCTCACGTTCTGGGCGGGCGGAATGCCATCCGGCTCCCCGACCCAGTCGGTGGGCGTGAAGACCTGGCCCCAGTCCTCGTACGTGTACCACTCACCGAACAACGGGATCCGGGAGACCGAGTCGGGAGCGCCCGGCACGACCAGCTCACACGGCAGGCAGTAGGTGCCCGTCACGAAGGGGTTCAGGGAGTTGAAGGCGGCCTGGCCCAGCCCGGTGAAGCCCGACAGCCAATCAGAGGCGCTCGGGATCGCCTCGACCCCGGTCGGCGTGCCCGTCAGCGCGCTCCACAACCCCTCGACCTCACCGAACGGGTTGAGGGTCTGGGTGGTGTTGGACCACGGCATCACGATGCTGGGGTCGATGGCGTTGTCGACCGTGCCGAACTGGTAGCCCTCCAACAGAGTCCACGGCGGCACGGTGAAGTAGGCGGTCCAGTACAGGGGGTTGCCGCAGGGGCCGGGTGCACCCGTGCAGTCGGCCGTCATCGGGAATTCGGTCTCCGCGATGACGTTGAACTGGTCCGACATCGCCGACGCCACCTGGGGTATCGGCACGAGCATCTGCGGGAGGGCTTCCGCCTTCGCGTAGTCGGCCTGGTCCCACCCCAAGACGTTGGTGGGGGTGTACATCCACCAGTTCCCGGAGTATTCGAGCGCGGCAGCCGTCGCATTGATACCGGTCAGCTCGTTGGCCGGAACGTTCGCGATGATGTCGACCAGGTTGGCCGGAATGTTCGCGATCGAGCTGTCGGCGAGTCGAATCCCGCCTGGAATCGTGGTCGTTCCCGGCGGTAGCGCGGCCGCCGCGAACCCCGCGGCGGCGACTGCCGCGACGCACGCAGCATTCAGACGGACGTTTGAGCGCATTGGTCCCACCCCTTCTTGTGATACGAGTCACCCGATCGTGCCCGTAGGTTACGTGCCTTTACTGTTATGCACAATAGTTTTGCCATATCAACTTCCTTCCGGTGTCAGCCAGTACCGGTTCCCGTACTCGTCGAGATGCGCCACGTCGCCGACGGGCCGGCGGGCGGACGGGCCGTATCGCCCACGGGGCCACCCCAGCGGGATGACGCACAGCGGGGTCACCTCGCCCGGCAGGCCGAGCAGCCTGCGCGCCGAGGTCACGTTCCACAGCGGCATGGTGATCAGCGACGCGCCGAGCCCCATCGCACGTGCCGCCAGCAGCAGGTTCTGCACA
>CAJCHX010000096.1 GCA_903970215.1 Acidobacteriaceae bacterium | reverse complement strand
GAGTGGTCAAACGCGCCATCTCCAAACACCGCGCGAAGGGCCCGATCGACCGACGCAACCACAACACACACATCACGACACAGCTGATATCCAGCGCTTGACAACAACCGCCCCCCGCTAACTGCGCGGCATTGCCACTAGTCCGCCGCAGAACAGGAGTCAACTCATGAGCGCATCCCTGCCCGGCGGCCGCGACCTCGACCAGGCGATCGCGGAGGGTCGCCGCGCGTACGAACTCGATCGCAAGCACGTCTTCCACTCGTGGTCGGCGCAGGCGCAGATCACCCCGATGACGATTCTTGCGACCGAGGGCTCGTACGTCTGGGACGGCGACGGTAACCGATTGCTGGACTTCTCGTCGCAGCTGGTGAACACCAACGTGGGACACCAGCACCCGAAGGTGGTGGCGGCGATAGCGGCGCAGGCGCACAAGCTCGCCACCGTTGCGCCGCAATACGTCAACGACGCCCGCAGCGAGGCTGCCCGGCTGGTCGCCGAGCGCACCCCGGGGGATCTGAATCGGGTGTTCTTCACCAACGGCGGCGCGGACGCTGTCGAGCATGCGGTGCGGATGGCCCGGCTGCACACCGGCAAAGTGAAGGTCCTGTCGCGGTACCGGGGCTACCACGGCGGCACCGACCTGGCGGTGAACCTGACGGGCGACCCGCGCCGGTTCGCGAGCGACCGCGGCGCGCAGGGCGTGGTGCACTTCAACGGACCGTTCCTATACCGGTCGGTGTTCTACAGCACTACCGAGGAGCAGGAGTGCGAGCGCGCCCTCGACGAACTGCGCCGGGTGATCGAACTGGAGGGCCCGGGCACCATCGCGGCGGTGATCCTGGAGTCGATCCCCGGTACGGCAGGGATCATGGTGCCCCCGCCGGGATACCTGGCCGGGGTGCGGGCGCTGTGCGATGAGTTCGGTCTGGTGATGATCGCCGACGAGGTGATGTCCGGGTTCGGACGCAGCGGGAAGTGGTTCGCGATCGAGCACGGCGCCACCGAAGCCGGCCCGGTGGTCCCCGATCTGATCACCTTCGCGAAGGGCGTCAACTCCGGATACGTGCCGCTCGGTGGGGTCGCGATCTCGGAGGCGATCGCCGCGACGTTCGCCGACCGCGCCTATCCGGGTGGCCTGACCTACTCCGGCCACCCGCTCGCGACGGCCGCGGCGGTAGCGACCCTCAACGCGATGGCCGACGAGGGCATCGTCGAGAACGCGGCCCGGGTCGGCGCAGAGGTGATCGGGCCTGGTCTGGCCGAGATCGCCGCGCGGCACCGGTCGGTCGGTGAGGTGCGTGGCACCGGGGTGTTCTGGGCCCTCGAACTGGTCAAGGACCGCGCGACCCGGGAGCCGCTCGCACCGTACGGAGGTTCGAGCGCCGCACTCAACGAGACGGTCGCCGCCTGTAAGAAGGCCGGTCTGCTCCCGTTCGCGAACTACAACCGCATCCACGTCGTGCCTCCGTGCACCGTCAGCGACGACGAGGCCCGGGCGGGTCTGGAGATCCTGGACGACGCCCTCTCGGTCGCGGACGCCTACACGGACTGAACCGGAGATCCCGGGCCGGTCCGACCCGGGATGGGGCGTACGCACACCATGCCTTCGCTGAATCCGGCGGAGCCGATCCCGAACGCGGCGTTGAACCGGTCGAGGTTGACCATCGTCAGGAACGCCGTGATCTCCACGATCTGCTTGTCGGTGAAGTGCTCTCGAACGCGGGCGAACACCTCGTCGGTGACCTCGACGGGCGTGCGCATCACCGCGACGGTGTAGTCGAGGGCGGCCTTCTCCCGCTCGGTGAACAGGTCGCTGGTCCGGTATCGCGGAAGCGCCAGCAGTTCCTCGTCGGAGAAGCCGGAGTTACGGCAGATCTGCGAGCCGAGGTCCATGCAGAACTCGCATCCGATCAGGGCCGCGCCCTCGAGTTCGACCAACAGCTTGATCCGCTCGTCCACTCCGTGGACTTTGCGGATCCCCTGCTGGAACCTGCCCATCGCCGACATCATTCTCGGCTGCAGGGCCCAGATCTCGACCGGCTCGATCCCGGTGCCGCGCGCGGCGGTCCGCCCGGTCATCTTCCGCATGCCCCTGCGCATGAACATGTAGACGACCCTGGTCATCGGGCTCGCCTGGTCCTGCGGCACACCTTCGATTCTCGCCATGTCTGCTCCTGTCACATCGATCGCTCGTCTGGGGTCAACTGATATGACCCCGGAGCACCGGCCGATGTGACAGGACAGTGATATGGACCCCGACGATGTGCACCCGAACGATCTGGCCGCCGCGTTCGATCGCGAGCGCCTGCGGCTGCGGTCGGTGGCGTACCGCATCGTCGGGTCGCTCGCGGACGCCGACGATGCGGTCCAGGAGACCTGGGTGCGGCTGCAGCGCGCGGACGCGGACGGGATCGACAACCTGGAGGGCTGGCTGCACACCGCCGTGGCCCGGATCTGCCTGAACATCCTGCGCGCTCGCAAGCGGCGTGCGGAGGAGCCGCTCGAACTGCGGCCGGAGCCGATCGTGGCGACCGATCCGCACGCCGACCCGGAGGCAGAGGTGCTGCTGGCCGATGCCGTCGGCATCGCGCTACAGGTGGTGTTGGGCAGCTTGCCGCCCGCCGAACGGGTCGCGTTCGTGCTGCACGACATGTTCGGTGTGCCGTTCGGCGAGATCTCCGGACTGCTCGAGCGCACGCCCGACGCCACCCGCCAGTTGGCCAGTCGGGCACGGCGACGGGTCTGCGATGCGGCGCCCCCGCCGGACCCGGACCTCGCGGTGCAGCGCGCGGTCGTGGATGCGTACTTCGCGGCGGCGCGCGACGGCGACATCGACGCCCTCGTGGCCGTGCTCGACCCCGACGTGGTGCTCCGGGCCCACGGCCGGCAGCAGACCCTCGAGCTGCGGGGAGCGGCCAAGGTCGCCCGCGGTGCGATGGCTGCCCGGCAGTACGCGCCGTTCGTGCGCCCCGCCCTGGTGAACGGTGCGGCCGGGGCCGTCGCCTTCGACGGCGGCGCACCGTTCGCGATCCTCGCGTTCACGGTCGTCGACGGTCGCGCGGCGAGTATCGACATCTTCAACGATCGAGAACTGGTCCCGCGTCTCGTCCGGTGAATCGGACGTCGGTGACGTCAGGTGCGCATCGACTCCAGGCTCGTCCGAAGGCCGATCTGCCTGCGCGCGTTCGACAGGGCGGTGACGGTGGCGGTCCCGTAGGTCCCCCGCCGGTCGAACAGGGTCCCGACACCCACCGCAATGCCTTCGGCCTCGAGGTGATCGGCGGCCTGGACACCGAGATCCACGCTGGCCGGCAGCCGCGTGAGGGCCATCGTGAGGTCGGCGTTGATGAAACCGATGCCCTCGGTCCCGGTGTTGGTCACCAGCGACGTGTTCTCGGCCACCACCGCGGCGCGCGCGTACGCGCTGTCGGGCTCTCCCGCGACCAAGGGAGGGAGGTGTTGCCATACCGTCTTGCGGTCCGCATTCCGCAGCGCCAGCCAGTCCTGCGTCCAGCCCCCGTCGGGACGCGGGAAGCTCGCGGGTTGCGGGCCGTCGGCGGGCGCCGGTGGCGTGGGCAGATCGCTGACGGGCGACCAGACTCGGCCGGGGGGATCGTCGTTCGTGGTCACGAACACCGCGGTCGCCCGGGTGCGGACGCGGCCGTCCTGCACGATCCGGGCGTCGGCGACGAGGATGCGGCGTCCCTTGCGGACCACCTCCGACTCGATCCGCAACGGTTCGGACAGGACCGGCATGAACAGGTCGACGGTGGTGCGGGCGGGTACGAACCCGTTCGGCCGATGACGTTCCAGTTCGCGCGCCGCGACTCCGCACACGCCGTGCCCGGCCAGCTGGTCGGGGGACCACAGGCTCACAGCGAATTCGGTGGGAACCAGTCGGTCGCCGTCGGCGGTGAAGAAGGAGAGCGCGTCGGGGGAGGTCACGGACATGCTTCGATAATCTCACGGTCGCGCCGCAGGCCTGTGGGCGGCACCGGGTGCGGCCCACGACCGAGCGCGTAAGCGCATGTAAGCGCCGTGTGAGTCGTGGGGTGCACAGTGATTCCCATGACAACCACAACCACCGCCACCCCCCGGCCCGGAGCCGGGAAGGCCCGCTCGGGTTCCGCCCCCGCGATCGAGGCCGCCGGATTGGTCAAGAGCTTCGGCTCCACACGAGCGGTCGACGGAGTCGACCTCGTGGTACCGACCGGCACCGTCTACGGCGTCCTCGGCCCCAACGGAGCCGGCAAGACCACCACCGTCAGCATGCTCGCCACTCTGCTCCGGCCCGACGCGGGCGAGGCCCGCATCTTCGGCTACGACGTCACGCGCGACGCCGTGGCCGTGCGGTCGCTCGTCGGCGTGACCGGGCAGTACGCCTCCGTCGACGAGGACCTGACCGGGCGGGAGAACCTCGTCCTGTTCTCCCGGCTGCTGGGCCTGAGTCGGCCCGCATCGCGCACCCGGGCCGACGATCTGCTCGAGGAGTTCGGCCTCACGGACGCGGCTACGCGCCCGCTCAAGGAGTTCTCCGGCGGCATGCGCCGGCGGCTCGACCTCGCCGCCAGCCTCATCGCCACTCCGCCGCTGCTGTTCCTCGACGAACCCACCACCGGCCTCGACCCGCGCACTCGCGCGCAGATGTGGGACACCATCCGCCGCCTCGTGGCAGACGGCGCGACGGTGCTGCTCACGACGCAGTACCTCGACGAGGCCGACCAGCTCGCCGACCGGATCGCCGTGATCGACCACGGCCGAGTGATCGCCGACGGCACCGCTGCGGAACTCAAGCAGTCGGTCGGCGGGAGCACCTTGATGCTCACGCCGGTGGACCGCGCGGACGTCGCCCGCGTCGCGCAGATCGTGGGCGGGGTGCTCGGCGACCGGGTGGTCCTGAGCGCCGAGGCCGCGCGCGTCACCGCGCCCCTACACGGCACCGATCTCGTGCCGGACGTCCTGATCGCCCTGCGCGACAAGGGGATCGAAATCGAGACCATCACCGTAGCCCAGCCGAGTCTGGACGAGGTCTTCCTCGCCATCACCGGAGATAAGGAGGCCTGATCATGGCCACAGTCGTCGAATCCATGTCCGCACCCGGGGTGCTCGGCCCCGTGCGCCGTTCGATCCCGTTCACCGCCGCCGTCCAGCAGAGCTTCACCATGGGCTACCGCGGCTTGCTGAAGATCCGCCACAACCCGGAGCAGCTGTTCGACGTCGTGCTGCAGCCGATCATCTTCACCTTGATGTTCACCTACATCTTCGGTGGCGCGATCAGCGGCAACGTACACAGCTATCTGCCGGTGATCATCCCCGGAATCCTGGTCCAGACCGTCATCACGACATCCATCGTGACCGGAACCCAGTTGCGAGAAGACATGGAGAAGGGGGTGTTCGACCGGTTCCGCTCCCTGAACATCGCCCGGATCGCGCCGTTGGCCGGCGCGTTGCTCGCCGACGTGGTGCGGTACGCCATCGCGTCGACCATCACGTTCGGCATCGGCTTCGCCATGGGGTGGCGGCCCGATTTCGTGGGGGCGGTCTTGTCGGTCCTGCTGGTGATGGTGTGCAGCTTCGCGCTGTCCTGGATCTTCGCGTTGCTCGGCTGCCTGATCAGCAAGGCCTCTGCCGTGCAAGGTATCTCGATGCTGGTGCTGTTCCCGCTGACCTTCATGTCCAACGCCTTCGTTCCCGTCAAGACCATGCCGGGCTGGCTGCAGGCCTTCGTGAAGGTCAACCCGGTCAGTCATCTGGTGACCGCAGTGCGCGCCTTGTGCGATTCGGGCAACGCGACCTCCGAGGTGGCGTGGTCGCTGCTCGGAGCGGTGGTGATCGTGGCGGTGTTCGCCCCGCTCGCCCTCCGCGCCTACATGCGCAACGCGTAGGTCTGTTCCCGGCTAACCGCTCGGCCCCACCGACGCCAGGATCGCGAGGATCTCATTCGCGGCCTGGCGTCGCGGCATGTGCTGTGCATGCTGGACCAGGCGTTCCCACTCGTCGTCGGTGACCCCGCTCCGGGTGCGCACAGCGTCGCGCGCCCGGATGAGGACGAGGGTGTCGCGGCGGGCGCCGAGTCGCATCCCGAGGACGGCTAGTCGGGCCGCGCGGCTGTCTTCGGGCACGTCGGGTGCGGCACCGACAATGAGTGCGATGGCGAGCGTCGCGGTTCCGGCCTGAGGCAGGTCGAACCACCCGGTGATCGACACCGCGTCGGCGACCGCTGCCCTCAACATCGGCAACAACCGCTGCGCCGCCGCGCGGTCGCCTGCCAGGACCAGGCTGCAGGCGACGCTGCTGATCAGCATCATCATGCCCGGATCCCGCACGGCCTCCTCGGGCTGGTCCGAATACAGCCTCGCCGCGGCCAGGCGCAACGATGGCAGCGGATCCTCACCCGATGCCGCGGCGAGTTCGGCCCGCGATACCAGCAGAGTGGTGAGCGTCTCGGGGTCGGCGGCGGTCCCCGGGCCGGACGCGGGGAAGCGAGCCTCCGCCGCTGCCAGCTCCCGCCGAGCCTCGGCGATATCGCCCAGTGCCGCAAGGGTATTGACGATGTAGCAGCGGATCTGGCCGTTCTCGGCGGACGCACCGATCTCATCGAGGTCGTGGGCGGCTTGGCGGTATAGAGCCAACCCCTCGGCCCAGTGGCCTCGCTGGGCATACAGCCCGGCTTCGTTGGACCGGGTCATCGCGCTCGTCCACGGGTCCGATACCGCACGCGCCCTGAGCCGGGCCGCGTCGCGGAGTGCACCGTCGATGTTGCCTGCATTCTCCCGAAGATTGAGCCGCATCGAGATCGCCGCGACCGCGACGTCGCGGTTCGCCGATCGGGACGCCGCGAGGAGGGTCCGAAAGATGCCGACGATGTTGCGCTGCAAGCCGAGTGCGGTGAGAAGGTCGGTCACCGTGGACGTTGCGAGCTCCGGTCGGTGCAGCCGGCGCAGCAGGGTCCGTGCGCGAGCGGTGGCGCGGACCTGCCGTCCGGTCATGACCTGTGAGGCGCATGCGAGGACCGTCGCCTGCCACGCCAACCGCTCGGTCTCCGGCAGGTCGGCGGGCGGCGTTCCCAGGGTCACGAGGATTCGCTCACTCCACGAGCCGGATTCGGCTCGCAGGCCCCGGGCCGCCCAGAAGGCGGATAGCACGGGGAAGACCGCGACCAGGGTCTCGCGGTCACGGAAATCGATGGCCCGCAAGAGGATCCATTGCAGGTTCTCGCCCTCGGTGGACAACAGGTCGATCAGCCCGCTGCGGTCGTCCGATTCGAACCGGGCGCGGGCGCGGTGCGCCACCGAACGTCCCCACGTGGCCATGGCCTCGTCCACGGCGTCCGCCTCGCCGGCGTCGGACAGTCGCTGCGCCCCGAATTCGCGGACCGTTTCGAGCATCCGGTAACGCGTGTGCGTCCCGGCCTCGGTCACTTGCAGCAGGGATTGGTCGACCAGGGCGGACAGGGCATCGTGGATGTCCGGCACGAATCCCGACGGTGCGGGGCCTGGCCCGGGGGCGGTGAGGACCGCGGCGGCGGCATCCGCCGCGAAGCCGCCGGGAAAGCGGCACAGCCACCGAAGGGCGCGCCGCGCATCGTCGTCGAGAAGTTCCCAGCTCCAGTCGATCACGGCGAACAGTGTGCGGTGCCGCGGTTCGGTGGCACGGTCGCTGACGCGGAGGAGCGCGAACCGGGCGCGTAGCCCCTGTGCGATCTCGGCGACCGTCATCGTCCGAATCCGCGCGGCCGCGAGCTCGATGGCCAGCGGCAGTCCGTCGAGAGCGCGGCACAGCTCGGCGACGGCGACCGCATCGAGCGTGGCGCCGGGCCGGATCGACTGTGCCCGAACGGTGAACAGCCGGACCGCTGGTGAATCAGGTCCCTCGGTGTCCAGCACGGGAAGTGGATAGATTCGCTCGCCTGGAACCATCAGTGGGCCGCGGCTGGTGGTCAGCACCGTCAGTGCCGGCGCGGCAGCAACCAGTTCGGCGACCAGCGCGGCGGCGGCGTCGATCACGTGCTCGCAGTTGTCGAGGACGAGCACCACGGACCGGTCGCGCAATGCGGCGGCCAGACGGTCCGCGATCGGGCCGGCGGCGAGGCGCGGCCGGCCGGGGGCGGTCATGTCGTACTCGCCCACGCCGACGACGGACGCCACCGCGCCTTCGACCGCGGCCGGGTCGGTGATGGGGGCGAGCGGCACGAAATAGACCGACCGACCGCGCTCGGCGAGGTGGGCGCCGACCGTATGCGCGATCCGGGTCTTACCCACACCCCCGGGACCCTGCACGGTGACCACGCGATGGGCGGTGAGCAGTTCGAGCACCGCGGAGACGTCGTCGTCGCGGCCGATGAGGTCGGCGGGCGAGGCCCGCAGGCCGACGGCGACCGGCTCTGGTGCCGGCTCGGGCCGCGGTTCGGCCGAGACTCGGGCACCGTCACTCTCGTCGAGCAGCCGCGCATGCAGCGCCACGGCCTCCGGCCCGGGGTCGGCGCCGAGCTCGTGGGCCAGCGACCGCCGCAGCCGGGCGAAGACGGCGAGCGCCTCGGGCGTGCGGTGGTCGGCGTGCAACAGCCGCATCAGCGCGATATGCGACGGCTCGTCGAGCGGGTCTGCGGCGCACCGTGTCTCGGCGATCCGTCGGGCAGTCGAGTGGTCGCCGGATCGCAGCGCGGCGGCGAGTTCGAGGTCGTCCAACCGATACACCAAGGCGCCTGCGCGGCGTCGCACTTCGGCCCCCACCCCGTCCGGCTCGTCGCCGAGGTCGTCACCCGGCGCCCCGCGCCACCGTGCGCGTGCCGCCGCGAGATCCCCTGCCGCCATCTCGGATTCGACGAGGGCGAGATCGGTGATGCAGCCGATCAGCCGGTAGCCCGTGGCGCCGCCCTCCACCGTCGCGGCGGGATCGGCGGCCGAGATCGATTGCCGGAGCCGGGATACCTGCGTGTGCAATGCCGCGGCCACCGATCGCGGCGGAGTATCGCCCCACATCGCGTCGGCGAGGCGATCGGCTCCTACGTAGCGTCCATCGGCCAAGGCGAGCGCCGCGAGCAGGCGTTTGGCGCGTAGGCCCGCCAGTTCGGTGAGTGCGCCCGCGGCGGATCCCACGGCGACGGGACCCAGCAGACCGACCACGACGCGGTCGGGGCGGGCGGGTTCGCCGGCGGCTTTCGGCACCCGTTCACCCTACTGGCGCCAGTCACCTCTCACGTCTGTCGTATCCGTCAGTCCCCCGCGGCGATTCCGTCATCCGATTCCGCCGACCCGGCGAGCGCCGCCTCGATGTACGGCGCGAACAGGTGGGCCAGATCGGTCGCGATCGATTCGGGGCTCCCACTGCGCAACTCGATGTTGCTGATCGCCAGCCGAACCAGGCCGTCGGCGGCGATCCGTGCCGACTCGTGGTCGATGTCCTCCCAGGCGGTGGTGAAGATCTCGGTCAGGCCGTCGGTCGCATGCCGGTAGATCTTGCCGCCGTCGGTGGTCAGCAGCCGCAACAGTTGTGCCTGCTGGTCGCTGTCCTCGATCCCGCGCTGCACCAGCGGGTCGGCGAACGCCAGCGACAAGAACCTGCCGAACCCCATCCGGATCGCGGCGCGAGGATCATCGGGATGCGCATCCGTCTCCTCGCGGATGAGGAACAGGAAGCCGTCGAGGAACCGCAGCACGTATGCCTCGGCCAGACCGTCCCGCGATCCGAACTCCTTGTACAGAGTCTGTCGGCTGATCCCCGCGAGCGAGGCCACCTCCGCCATCGTCATCGCGGGCCAGGCCTTCTCCGTCAGCAGCTGCCAGGCCGCCTCGATCGCGGAGTTACGCGAGACGATCCGGGTCATCGCGCGGAGGGGGATCCGCCTGGTCTCAGCGCGCATCCGCTCGCGCAGGTTACCTGCGCCGATCAGCGATCGAATGTTGCGGTCTATCACGGTCTCCATCGTCTCGGCCGGGAAGACGCCGAGGGCCTGCTCGGCGGGGTGCGCGAAGGGCTAGTCTCATCGCACACAACAGTCTAGAAAGACAGCGAGGCCCGCCCCATGCCTGCACTTCGCCCAGTCGCCTCCTCCGAGCTCCGGGCCGGCGCACCAGGTGTGCTCGAGTTCTCGATCCGTACCGCTCGCTCCGTCGAATGGGTGTGGGGCGAGCTGACCTCCGACGACCCGCTGCATTGGTGCAAAGCCCTGCGATCGGTGCGGTGGACCAGCCCGCGGCCCCTCGCCGCCGGCTCGACCCGGCGCGTGGTCCTGGGGCCGGGCCTGAGCGCGGACGAGATCTTCTTCAGTTGGGAAGAGGCCGAGCAGGTCTGCGAGAACGCGTTCTACGTGCAGTCGGTCACCGCGCCCGGCCTACGCCGGATGGCGGAGCGGTATCGCGTGGAGGCCCAGCCGGGCGGTGGGTCTCTGTTCACCTGGACCCTCCTGGTCGAGCTGCACGGCGGCGCACCGGTGGCCCGGCTGGCGGCGCCGGTGCTCAAGCTGGTGGTGGCCTCCCTGCGCCGCGACACCGAGAAGTTCTTTACCGCGTAGTCCCGCCACCGGAGCTCGACGAGCTACTCGAGCTCGATGAGCTGCTCGAGCTCGACGATCCGGCGGCGTGCCTGCCGCCGGTGCCCGACGATGCTGTGCCCGACGATGCCGTGCCGGACGACGCCGTGCTGGAGCTGAACGAGCCCGTGCTCGATGTGGCTGCGTGCCGCCCGCCGGTCGCGGAGGAGATGGCGCCGGCGATCGAGGAGACGGTGCCGGCCACTGACGAGACGGCGCCGGCCACCGCAGCGGACGGGGTGGCTGCGTCGGCCTGGACGGCGGCCGTCGTGTTCTGCGGGCTGCTCGTCGTTGTCGACGTCGTTGTTGTTGTTGTCGACGTCGTTGTCGTTGCCGGCACCACCGCTGTCTGTACGGTCGGCGTGACGACGGTCTGGGTCTGCGCGGTCTGGCTGACCTCCGCCGTCGAGTCCGTCGTAGTCGGCTCCGTCGTGAGGCCGTTCAGTACCGCTTGGGCGGCCGGGTCGGAACCCAGGGTGGTGTATCCAGACCGGTCGTCGTAGCCCTCGTTCACGATCGTCGTCAGCGGGCCGTTGAGCTGGTCGGCCAGACTGGTGAGGCCGAGCTGCCGAAGCGGCTCGAGCAGCGGCAGTTCGCTGGTCGGCACCAGGACGTAGGTGGTGTTACCCACCTGCTCCACCAGGTTGTTCGGGTCGTCGATGTCCACATCCGTGTAGTCCGAGTGGATGTACTCGTATCCCGCGAGGGCGTTCGCGACCGCCAACATGTTCGTCGGATCGGTCGGGAAGTCCGCCGCACCGTCGTACTCCTGCGTCACGTCGACCACGGTGTACGGGGTATCGGTCGGGGTCGCGCTGCCCAATCCGAGGGCGGGCACGATCCCGCCGAGCCCGCTGTCGGGGTTACCGATCAGCAGGAATGACAGCTGC
>CAJCHX010000095.1 GCA_903970215.1 Acidobacteriaceae bacterium | reverse complement strand
TGCGGTGATGTTCATCGTCGCGGCGTACCTCGACGTGGCGTGCATGATGACGGTGCGCATCGTCTGCCTGCGGCATGGGATCGATGCTCTGCCGATCATCGTGCCGGTATGCATCCTGATGAGTCTGATCGTGGCGCAGATCCGCTTCGTCGTGCTGGTGCCGGCGATCCTGCTGGGGCTGGTGGGGATCGTCGTCGCCGAGCTGACACTGCTGGCGGTGACGAGTTCGGCGCTGTTCGATCTGACGGCGTCGGTCGGTATCGTGTGCGTGTCCCTGGCGTCGGCGTACGAGCTGGAGAACAGTAGCCGCGCAGCGTGGCGGCGCCAACGTGAGCTGGACACGCTGACCCGCCTGGACACCCTGACCGGGCTCCCTAACCGGCGGTATCTGGAGCAGACCCTGGCCGACCTGGTCGGCTCCGCGGCCGGGCGGACCCCGGTCGTGATCGCGATCCTGGATGTAGACGAGTTCAAGGACTTCAACGACCAGCTCGGCCACCCCGCCGGCGATGCCTGTCTCCGCGCGATCGGCACCGTCCTGCGGGATCAGATCGATAGCGCGCATGAATTCGCTGCCCGATACGCGGGCGAGGAGTTCGCGGTGCTGTGGCGGGGTGTGGAACCTCAGGCGGCCCGTGCCCGTGCGGAGGAGTTGCGCCGCGCGGTCGGCGGGCTGCGGATCGCCCGCGCGGGGGGCGAAGGCGTGGTCACCGTCTCCGCGGGAACGGCCGAGCTGCGCGCCCCGGCGTCGCCATCGTCCGGTACGGCGGCGGGGCTGATCCATGCCCTCGTCGACCGCGCGGACCAGGCGCTGTATCGGGCGAAGGCGTCGGGCCGGAATGCGATCGTGCACGATCACACGGTGGTGACCGCCGCAGGCCCGCGCGGGCCCGCGGTGATGTCGACTGCCGCGGTCTCTGATGCGGACGGGCCGGAGCTGTGTGCCGCCTTGCGGGGACTGCGCTTCGAGCGGCCCGATGACGAGGCCCGGTTTCGCGCCGCGTTCGAGGTTCAGGGACGTCGCGCGCGACGCCTCGTCATGATCGGTTTGCTGTTGGTCTGCGCGGCGATCTTCGCCTTCCAGCAGCCGTTGCTCGAGGCCCCTCCCGAGGTGGTCGGCTTCGGCCGGGTGATTCTGGGGGTCGGATTGATGCCTGCGGCGGCGGTCGCCTTGATCGCGGCCTCATGGTCGCGACTGTATCCTTGGTCGTCGCGGATCTACGTGGGCTGCGTGGCGGTCATCCTGGCCGCTCAGATGTTCGAGCGGGCGATCGAGACCCCGAAGGGGTTGAACCTGGTCCCGTTTCTGATGCCGGTGGCGGTGCTGCTGAGTCTGTGTGTCGTGCGGATAGCCGCCAGCCTGTTGATCCCCTCGATGGCGGCGCTGACCGCGGCGATCGTCGTCTGCGAGGTGGCGACCATCCGGATGACGGGGAACGAGTTCCTGGCGATCCTTACCGCGATCGTGATGGCGTCCGTCTCCGTCCGTTTCGCCTACCAACTGGAGAGGTCCCGCCGTCTGGACTGGAGTCGGTCGCGGCAACTCGCCGCGCTCAGCCTGACCGACCCGTTGACCCGGATGCCCAACCGGCGCTCGTTCGTCGCGGCGCTCCGCGACGAGCTGGCGTCGGGCCACGGCGCCGCGCTCGTGTTGCTCGACGTCGACCGATTCAAGGACTACAACGACCGGTTCGGTCACCTCGCGGGCGATGACTGCCTCCGCGCGGTCGGGGCGCAGCTGATGCAGGCGGCCGCCGCGTGCGGCGGCGTCGCGGCCCGGCTCGGTGGGGAGGAGTTCGCGGTCATCCTGCCCGTCGGCGATGTCGGCGATGTCGGCGATGTCGGCCTGGCGGAGGCGATCCGCGCCGCGGTCACCGGACCGGATCCCGACGCCGAGGGCGCGACGGGCCGGATCAGTGCATCGGCGGGACTCGCGGTGTGGCCGCCCGATGCCGTTGTGACCGACCTGGACGGTGCCGTCGAACACCTCGTGGGACGTGCCGACCGCGCCCTGTATCAGGCGAAACGGAACGGACGCGACAGGCTGGAAGCCGACGACCGCGCGTTGGCCAGTGAGCGGGACGATCCCTCGCCGTGATCGCGGGGGTATCGCCGCAGCCGGGTACACACCCGTGCGTCGGTCGACCGGTGTGGCTCAGATCCCCACGGCCGTCGGCTTCCCGACCGCGTGCGCCCGTCACCACCGGATGACGGTGTCATGGGTGGGGCTGATGGACACCGTTGGGGAATGCGGTCTCCGGTGGGGAGATGACGCAACCGTCGGGGACTCGGCACACGGGCCGGTGCACACACGTTCGGACGGGCCGCTGGCAGACTGGCGGTCGTGACGACACCGCGCCGTGAGGACACCGCTACGAGATCGGCTCGGCGGGTACGCGCGGGAGACGTCGACCCCGCGGCGCTTTCGGCGCTTGCCGGCCGCACGTTTCCACTCGCGTGCCCAGCAGAGCTGGACCCGGCCGATGTGACCGACTTCGTGGCCACACATCTGACCCCTGCCGTGTTCGCAGACCACCTCGACGATCCGTCGGCGTACGTGTACCTGTCGGGCTCGACGGAGACGCCGGACGGCTACGCCCTGGTCCTGCATGGATCCCACCCCGACGCGCCGGGGGACTGGTCTGCCCTGCGGTCGGCGTATGTCTCGAAGTTGTATGTCGACCCCGACCTTCATGGCGGGGGAGTGGCAGGTGCGCTCATGACGGCCGCGCTCGTCGATGCCGCTGCGGACGGGTGCGCTGCCGCCTGGCTAGGAACCAATCGGAACAACGTGCGCGCCAAGCGGTTCTACGTCAAACTCGGATTCGAGATCGTCGCGGAGCGGAGATTCAGGGTCGGTTCGGTCGACTGCGTCGACGATGTCCTGCTGCGTGTTCTGTGACACGCCACGCGCCCGCCCGGTCCCGCGGGCCGACGTTCGGTGATCGAACCATGCGACGATAACTCCCATGCTGGGGGCCGAGCCGATGCGTGGACACACGATCGTGTGTGGGCTGGACCTGCTGGGCGTGCGAATCGTGGAGCAGCTGCACCTCTTCGGTGAGCCGGTGGTCGTGGTGCTGCATGCGCACGACCCGCGGTTGGAGGTCGTGCTCGAGCGGTGGGACGTGCCGTACCTCATCCGCGGGGCGAGCGGGGTGACGACGCTCGCGGAGGCAGGGCTCGACGCGGCGACGGCGGTCGTGTGTACCGACCCGTCCGACGTGATCAACATCGAGATGGCACTGACGGCGCGTCGGCTGCGCGCGGACGTTCGGGTGGTGGTCCGGATCGCCAACACCGTCGTGCGCGATGCCGTGGCCGCCGACAACGGCCCGGGTGCGGTGCTGGCTGTCGCCGACCTCGCCGCACCGTCCGTCGTCGAGGACTGCCTGCAGCGCATCACCCATCGACTCGATGTGGCCGGACTGGATCTCACGGTGGTCACCGACGGCATCGACCGCGATGCCACGCTCCGGGAGATCTACGGTGACCTAGGTCCGATCGCGGTGGTTCGCGGCGTGGACAACCCCTACGCTGCCAGCGCGACGCCGTGTCCGCCGCGCGACACCGAGGTCGCCGCGGGCGACTGGGCTGCTCTGATCGGCACGCCTGAAGAACTCGCCGGTCACGGGTTGGCGGTGGCCCCGGAGCATCCCCCGCGAAGCCGACCCCGACGACGGAACCCGCTCGTCCGCTTGCGGGTCGCGGCCCAGGAGCTGTGGGAGGACGTCGACCCGAACTTCTTCCGGGCGATGGCGGCCATGGCGGTGCTGGTGCTCACATCGATGTTCCTGTTCCGCTACACCTACACCCGACCCGGGATGAGTTTCATCGACGCCCTGTACTTCTCGGCGGAGACGATCGCCACCGTCGGGTACGGCGATTTCAGCTTCCTCGGTCAGCCGCCGATGCTGCGGTTGTACGCGATCTTCCTCATGGTGTGCGGCGTGACCAATACGGCGGTCCTCGTGGGCTTCGTGTCCGAGCTGCTGGTCAGTCGCCGGTTGTCGCAGTCGGCGGGGCGCAGGCAGGCGCGCATCATGAGTGGTCAGGTGTTGCTGGTCGGACTAGGCGAGGTGGGCATCCGGGTCGCGGCCGACCTGGTGGCACAGGGACATTCGGTGGTGGCCATCGAGTTGGACCAGAACCATCGCAACCTCCCCCGCGCCCACGAGCTGGGTGTGTCTGTGGTGTTCGGCGACGGCACGCAGCGCGACACACTGTTGGCGGCTGGGCTCACTCGTGCGTCGGCCGTGGCGATCCTCACTTCCAGCGAGATGGCCAACATCGAGGTGGGCCTCGTGGTCAAGGAGTTGCTGGGCGACCGGTGGGACGACGGCCTGCACCACCCGTCCGTGCCGGTCGTGCTGCGGGTGTTCGACCTCCCGCTGGGCCGGGCGGTGGCGCAGCGCTTCGGATTCCGCAACGTGCGGTCGACGGTCGAGCTCGCTGCGCCGTGGTTCATCGGCGCGGCCCTGGGCCTCGACGTGATCGGCACGTTCACGGTGTGGCAGGAGTCCTTCATGGTGGGCGCTGTGACCATCGAGCCCGGCGGTGGGCTCGATGGCATGCGCCTGCGTGATCTGTCCCCCGCGACTCGCGTGGTGGCCATCGATCACATGGCGGCGGCAACGCTGGAGCGAAACCCGAGGCGCGACAGCCGGTTCGATGCCGGGGACGTCGCGTACATGATCGGGCCCTACGCGGAGCTGATCTCCGTGCTGAGGATGGGTCGCCGCCCAGCGCCCGAGCGCGAGGTCAGCGCCGAATAGCGCCCTGCTCGAGCAGCGCGTCGAGCTTGGCGTAGCCCTCGGCCATTCCGCGCTCCATGCCGCTGGCGAGTATCGCGTCGCGCACCGCGAAACCGTCTACCAGGGAACGGCCGTGGAGCCGCGTGCGTCCCCCGCCGAGGTCCTCGAACACCAGGGTGTCGAGCGAGACGCCGTCGGGTTGGCCCTCCCACGTGAACGTCTGCACGAGGCGGGTGTCCGACACCTCGTGGAAGCAGCCGTGGAATGCGAAGGTCTCGACGCCGTGCGCTCCTTCCCGGTGTTGCACGAAGCGCCAGCTGCCGCCCGTACGGGCGTCCCAGTAGTCGATCTCGGTCGCGAGGTCGTCCGGTCCGACCCACCGCGCGAACAGTTGGGGATCGGTGTGCGCCCGGACCAATTGGGCCGACGTCGCCGTGAAGTCGCGCGTGATGGCGATGGCCGGTACGTGGGCGTCGGCCTCGATGGTGGCGGTGTCGTGGGTGGCGGTCATGACGGTTGTCCTTTCTCGGTGTCTGTCTCGTGATTCGGTTCTTGCGTAGGGGAGTCCATCTCCGCGAGCACGGCGTCGAGGCGGCGGTAGCGCTCCTCGGCCTGTCTGCGGTAGCGGTCGATCCAGGCGGTCATGAGGTCGAACACCTGGGCCTCGAGATGGGCGGGGCGGGTCTGGGCCTGCCTACTGCGGCTGATGAGTCCGGCGTTCTCGAGCACCACCAGGTGTTTCGAGACGGCTTGGATACTCACCTCGTACGGCTCCGCGATCTCGCTGACGGTCGCGTCGGAGACCGCGAGCCGGGCCACGATGTCGCG
>CAJCHX010000094.1 GCA_903970215.1 Acidobacteriaceae bacterium | reverse complement strand
CGCCGTGGATCGCGAGAGCGACTGCGATCGCGTCGGCACTGTCCGACAGGATCACCGCCGATTCGGGCGCCCGATCGGCGATCATCACCACGGCGTGGACCACCGCCTCGAGCTCGGTCGTCGCCGGGTCGAAGTCCCTGTTGCCGGTCGCCAGCACGACGTCGCCTAACGCACTGACCGCTGCGCAGCCGTATCCGCCGTCACAGTCCGCGGACCCGTCGGTGGCAACCACGAAGTGATACGAATCCCGGTCGTACGGGGCTGATCCCGAAAGGGTGAAGCTCGGTGCCCAATGGTGGACGACGTCTCGCGGTCGTTCGCGACGAGTAGCGTCATTGACCCCGCGGGACGTTGACGTGGAACCCGCGGCCGCCAGGGAATCGCGGTTGCTCGACTCGCTCACCACACTGATCGTTGCGTCCTGCGCGCGGTTGCCACCGGTCATACCGATGGTGACCGGTACCCCGGCGGCGTACAACTTCTTCGCAATGTAGATCAGCTTGGTTGCGACGACCACCCAGACCGGGCATCCCGCGTCTTCAACCGCGGACATCACGTCGGCGCACATCAGCGTCCCCGGATGCGGACCTACGGACTCGCCGAACCTGACGGTCTGCGGTGAATGACACGGTCGCCGATCATCGATCACCACCACCCAACACGCAGGCCGTCGACCATCGGCCTGCGGAGCGCCCGACCACAGACCGAATCCGATGTGTACATCGGCATCCAACTGTTCGCGAGTTGGGCGACGCGGCACCACGAGATGCGCGCGTGGACGGATCAGCCGCGCTTCACCGCAGGACTCGTGCTCGTGGTTCATGCCCAGATAGTGCGGACGACCACCGACAACTTCCCCGAATCGAAGCCGGGCAGCCGACGATGCAAGCTTTGTCACCGCCCGGAAGGCATATCCGACCAAGTGATGGGATCCGAGCGCTCCGTACTGGTGCTCGAATCGCTGTTGACGGTCTCCACATCCCCTTCGCTGGCGCGCCCTTCGACACGTATCCGACGATCTCGCGCCCACGTTTCAGAGGCCGCGACCGTCATCAGCCTCCACCCGGCGGGCCTCAGGAAAGCTGAGCCTGCGACGCGCCGCCAAGATGCACCACCTCGCCATCGGCATCGAACACGCCCGCCAACGCGTCATCGCCGTCGCCGACGACACCACCGTCACCGTCATCCACCTCGACACCGGCGAAGTCATCGCCACCAACCAGATCCAGCCCGACAAGACCTACTGGCGCAATACGCAGAAAGCCCCCGGCCGATGGCCGGAGGCTTCGCAGTGACCCATGTCCCGACTCATCACATTGGTGCACCTCATGAGGTCGTACTCGAAGAAGGGGACTGCTGCACCGATTGGTCACATCTTGACGCGACCCACACCCTGGTTTCCACTCGGACTGGCTAGGTTCCAGCGGTTTTCGGGAATCTGTGGCGGGCGTATCTCATACTCGTGGGGCGTCCGGTAGCGCGGAGCGGAGTGGCGCCGTTTGCGGTTGTAGAACACCTCGATGTACTCGAAGATGGCGTCGGCGGGTTCGGTGCGGGTGCGCCGCTTCCGCCGGCCGAGCAGTTCGATCTGCATCGAGGACCAGAACGATTCGATCATTGCGTTGTCGAGGCCGTCGCCGACGGTGCCGAAGGACGGCAGAGCGGATCTTCTGGGTGAAGACCCAATAGTTGAACTGATCAGGCTCAACCGGTGATCGGCGTGCACGACGCCACCGGGATCGGGTCGGCGACTTCGGATCGCCACGTCGCGTGCGTTCACCACCAGCGTTGCGTCCTGGCGAGAGTCGATCGCCCAACCGAACTGAACTGTGGGTCAGGTCAAGATGTCACCTATCCGTGCAGCAGTCCCCCTACACGGCGAGATTTGACCCAGATTCAATTGCCGAACTGGGGGGAGCCAACGAGCGCCGCCAGCTCGTCAGCCCGCCCGCTCCACCGTCCTCAATTCCGCGGCGGTGCAACCGGGTCACGCTCCCATCGCCGGTCAGCACCTTATAGAGCCGCGACACCCAACGCCGCGATCCGCAAGTTACGAGCCTTGAGGAACCGTCGCGCCTCCTTCAAATAGGACTTGTACTCGTGTATCCCTATCGGATGCCCCGGACGATCGAAGTTGCTAAACGGCAACATGAACTGAACGTCACCAGTGGCGGGATTGGCAAGGTCCTGGAGTTCGAAGAACTCGATGAA
>CAJCHX010000093.1 GCA_903970215.1 Acidobacteriaceae bacterium | reverse complement strand
CTGACCGGGTTGCCCGGCAGTGTCACTATCGGCACCCGCCGGCCGCTGGGTGTGATCACGTAGCCCGCGCCCTGCGGCATACCGGGCTGCATCGCGACTTTGACGAACTCCACCTCGCCGAACCCGCCGGGAGCGGCCAGTGCGTCCTTGACCACCTCGTATGCCCCCGCGCTCACGCCGCCGCTGGTGATCACGAGGTCGATCCCGGCGCCGCCGGCTGCGGCCGCGTCGAGCCGATCGCCGAGAACGCGGCGCAGATGTGCGGGGTCGTCGGGCACGAACCGCAGGACATCCGGCTCGGCGCCCGCGACGGAGAGCGCGGCCGCGAGCATCACCGAGTTCGATTCGTAGATCTGCCCGGGCAGCAGCGGCCGGCCGGGTTCGACGAGTTCCGAGCCGGTGGACAGGACGAGCACGCGCAGCGGGGCCCACACCGGCACCGTCGCGATGCCGAGTGCCGACGCGAGTCCCACCTGTGCCGGACCGACGACGGTGCCGCGCGCCAGCGCCGTCTCCCCGGCTGCGATGTCTACCCCGGCGGCGCGAAGGTAGCGCCCGGCTACCGCGGACTCGGCGAACGTGACCCGCTCGATGCCACCGTCGGTCTGCTCGACCGGGACGATCGCGTCCGCGCCGGCCGGAACCGGGGCACCGGTCATGATGCGGTGCACCGTCCCCGGGGCCAGCGTGAGCGGGTCGGTGCGGCCCGCGGGGATGTCCTCGGCCACCGGCAGCACCGCGCCGGCGCGGGCCTCGTCGGCTCGGACGGCGTACCCGTCCATGGCGGAGTTGGTGAACGGCGGCAGCGCGATCGGCGCGATCAGATCGGCCGCGAGCACTCGGCCGACAGCGCCGGCCAGCGGCACCACCTCGACGTGCGCCGCCGGGATGAGTGCGGCGACGGTGGCCTGGTGCTCCTCGACCGGTAGCACGTCAGCCCCGCTCGGTGAGTCGGTCCCGACTACCGAGCCGGCTGAGCAGCAATGCCTCGGTGAGGGCGATCCGTTCGATCTCACGCGGGTCGACCGACTCGTTCGCCGCGTGGATCCGGCATTGCGGCTCCTCGACGCCCAAGAGGGCGATCTCGGCGTGCGGTGCCGCGGCGCGCAGGGCGGTGCAGAGGGGGATGGAGCCGCCCTGCCCGCTGGTCACGACCTCGGCGTCGAAGGCATCGGCGAGGGCCTCCCGCAGGGCTGCGTAGCCGGGCCCGTCGGTGGCGGCGGCGAACGGCTCGCCCGCGGCCAGCTCGGTGACCGTGACGTGCGCGCCCCACGGCGCATGCGCCCGCAGGTGATCAGCGAGGAGACCGCCCGCGTGGTGTGGGTCGACACCAGGGGGTACCCGCAGGTTCAACAGGGCACCGGCGCGCGGCACGATCGCGGCGGCGGCCGTCTTGGTAGGGGGCGCGTCGAGGCCGATGACGGTGACCACCGGCCGGGCCCACAGCTGGTCGGCGACGGTGCCGGACCCGAGCGTCGCGACATCGTCGTACACCCGCGCGTCGGCACGGAACCGCGCATCGTCGTACTGCGCTCCCGACCAGGTGCCGGACGCGTCCAACCCGTCGATCGTGGTGTCGCCACGTTCGTCACGCAATGTCGCGAGCAGCGCGATGAGCGCGGCGAGGGCATCGGCGGCGGCGCCCCCGAACATTCCCGAGTGCAGCGCGGTGGTGGCGGTACTGACCTCGACCGCGAGGTTGACGACGCCGCGCAGCGCCGTGGTGAGCGTGGGCTTTCCCACCTCGACGTTGCCGGTATCGCCGATCAAGATCAGGTCGGCCTGCGCGAAGTCCGGTCGGTCGGCGATGAGGCGTTCGAGGCCCTCGCCTCCGGCCTCCTCGGAGCCCTCGATGATCAGCCGGATTCCCACGCCCGGCCCGCCTACCGCGCGCAGCGCCGTCAGCGCGGTCAGATGTGCGATCACGTTGCCCTTGCAGTCGGCGGCGCCGCGGCCGTACCACCGCTCGGCCCGGTCGGCGCCGGTCCGCGCCGTCAGCGTGAAGGGGTCGCTGCCCCACTGTGAGAGGTCGCCCGGCGGCTGGACGTCGTAATGGCTGTAGAGCAGCACCGTCGGCGCGCCGGGCGGGGCCGGGGTGTGGCCGACCACCGCGAGCGAGCCGTCGGACGTCGCGATGCGCTCGACCCCTTCGACCCCCGCGGCGCTGAACGCGGCTGCCACCCAGGCGGCCGCGTCGGCGCTCGCCGAGGGCGGGAACTCGGGCGAGCCGTGCACCGACGGGTACGCGACCAGCTCCGCGAGCTGGGCCCGTGCGACGGGCATCAGCCGGTCGATCTCCTCGCGCAGCAGGTTCCCGTGATCCATGGGCTCAGCATGCCAGAGCGCACCGACAGGACTAGGTTCTGTGCATATGGCGGCTTTCCGCACCGCGTCTGAGCGCGGCGTGTTGTTCGACATCGACGGCGTGCTGGTCACGTCGTGGTCGCCGCTGCCCGGCGCGCGGGAGGCCCTCGAGTGGGTGCGGTCGGCGGGGGCGCGGCGGGCCTTCCTGACGAACACCACGTCGAAGACGGCGGGGGACATCGCGACCGCACTGCGCGCGTGTGGCCTCGACGTGGACGGCGCGGAGATCGTGACGGCCGCGCGGCTCACCGGCGAGCATCTACGCAATCACTACCCGGGGCAGCGGGTGCACGTCCTCACCGACGGTCCGCTCGACGATCTGGGAGGCGGCTTCGATCTGGTCGAGGCCGACGACCCGGCGGGCCCGCCGGACGTCGTGGTCCTGGGCGGTGCCGGTCCCACGTTCACGCACGACGCGCTGAGCCGCGTCTTCGAGTTCCTGTTGCTGAAGATCCCAGTGGTCGCGATGCACCGGTCCAATGCCTGGGCCACCGCACAGGGGCAGCGGATCGACACCGGGCTGTACCTGGAGGGCCTCTGTCGCGTGACCGGCACCACCCCGGTGGTGGTGGGCAAACCGTCGCCGGTCGGCTTCCGGACCGCGGCCGAGCTGATGGGGCTCGACCCCACGGCGGTGATGATGGTGGGCGACGATGTGCGCGCGGACGTCCTGGCCAGCCAGGTGACGGGGATGCGCGGGGTGCTGGTGCGCACGGGAAAGTTCCGGCAGGCCGCTCTGGATGCCGTGGAAGGCGATGAATTCGGGCTGGTGCCGGACTTCGTGATCTCGGGCGTGGGGGAACTACCCGAGCTGCTCACCGACGTGTGGGGGCTCTAGCCGGGCGTGTCGCGCTATTTTGGGCCGAAAGGTTTCGTGCGGCAACGGGAGGATCGCTGATGCGCCGGAGGATGGTTGTGCCGTTGGTAGCGGGGGCGGCGATGATGCTGCTCGGCGGTTGCGCGACGACGGTGACCGGCACCCCTGCGGCCGACACGAGCGTTCCGACGGGTCTCGACGTGGGGTCGTTCGCGACCACCAAGCGCACGATCAGCCCGCCGTCGGAAGGCGAGGCGAAGGTTCTCGAGGGCCGCCGAATGCTGGAGACCATACCGGTGGTCACCGATGTCGACCCTGCGATGAAATACAGCAACGGTGTGCAGGTGGTCAACGGTACGGGTCTGAGCAGCTCATTCGGAAGCGGAATCGGCGCCGCGGTGCAAGCCATGCAGGTCGGCGTCACCGTGGACTACCGCGACAAATCGCCCAACGACACAGGCTCCGTCGCGGGCGAGTTCCTGGTGGCGCTCATCCGGATGCCGTCCGCGGCCCAGGCGACCAAAGCAGTGAACGATCCAGCCGTCACGGCGACCGACGCGCCTGCTTTCGGGGAAGCGTCCCCGCCGAAGGTCCCGGCGCAGATACCCGGTTATCCCGACGCGAAGGCGTTCACGGAGACGTACTCCGGCCAGGCACCGAGCACCGTTGCAGTGCTCGCCCACGACCGGTTCGTGATCGGGGTGTGGACCAAGGCTGGGGCCGGCGACGTGGCCGCGTTCTTCGGGCAGCAACTGAAAGGCCTCGACGGTTTCACGCCTACCCCGGACGACAAGCTGATGTCGCTGCCACCCGACGACGACGGCGTCCGCGCGCTGACACTGGCGAACCAGACCCCTCTGTCGCAGGCGCCGACTCAGTACGGCTGGGCCACCGCGCGCGGTTTCCTGTCGGATCAGACGCAGCCGACGTTGGCACGCAAGGACTTCGACGATGCGGGCGTCGACGTGATCGGGTTGGGTGAGAACAATGTCTACCGCGCCCGGGACGCCGCTGGCGCCCGGCTGCTCGCGGACCGCTTCATGAGCGAGTCGACGGGCTATTACCCGGGCGGTTCGGTGGCCGCGGTGAGCGGTGTGCCGGGCAGTCGGTGCTATTCGGCGAAAACCGCGCTGGTGAACGTCAACTACTGCGTCGTGCCGGTCGGTCGATACCTCTCGGAGTACTCGTCTCCTCAACCTGAGCAGGCGAAACAGGCGACGGCGGCGGCATACCTGATCCTGCGCGGCGCGGGGTCCTGACGCCCGGCCGGACCCGGACAGGCGGCCAGACCAGGCGACCGCCGCTAGTTCGCCTCCGCCTCACTCTTGATCGCAGCGAGGGTTTGCTTCATCCCCACGAGCAGCTCGCGCTCGAACGAGTCGTTACCGCCGAGGAACGCGGCGATCAGTCCAGCGGACAGCGCGGTCGTCTTGCCGCCGGGCGCCTCGCGGCGCTCGACGAGGGTGGTGCGGTCACCGTCGGGCACCAGCGTGTAGCTCCACGTGGTGTGGTTCTCGGCGACCTTGAACGCGACCTTCTGATTCGGCTCGAAGACGGTCACCACGGAATTGGTGGGCCACACCTTCCAGCCCTGGCGGTTGACGTTGAGCATCCGCGACCCCGCGCGGAGCGGACCGCCGAAGACGACCACTTTGCGGCACTGGGGGCTGCGCTCGCCCATCCGCTTGAGGTCGGAGACGATGCGCCAGACCTTTGCGGCGGGCGCGTCGATCACGATGGTGGATTCCAGCACGGGGGTGACGGTCATGTCTGGAGATACTAGCCATCGTGTACCCGTCTCCAGCCCGGCATCCGCGACTGTCGTGCGACGGATTCGACCTTGCACTCTCGGGGGTCGAGTGCTAAAACGGACCTAGCACTCGAAGGAAGTGAGTGCTAGGTCGCCGTAGGTGAGGCCGGGCCCTCCGCGTTCTGCGGGGGTGACACGCCAGGTCGTCCGTCGCGGGCACCGAGTCGACCTAGAAGACGTGTCCAAAGAACGGGCCGAACAGGCCCTTACTGGAGGAATCACTTCGCAATGGCCAAGATCATCGCGTTCGACGAGGAGGCCCGCCGCGGTCTCGAGCGGGGCCTCAACGTCCTCGCCGACACAGTCAAGGTGACGTTGGGCCCCAAGGGCCGCAACGTCGTGCTCGAAAAGAAGTGGGGCGCCCCCACGATCACCAACGATGGCGTGTCCATCGCCAAGGAGATCGAGCTGGACGACCCGTACGAGAAGATCGGCGCCGAGCTGGTCAAGGAAGTCGCCAAGAAGACGGACGACGTCGCCGGCGACGGCACCACCACCGCTACCGTCCTCGCCCAGGCCCTGGTTCGCGAGGGCCTGCGCAACGTCGCGGCCGGCGCCAACCCGCTGGGCCTCAAGCGGGGCATCGAGAAGGCCGTCGAGGCCGTCACCGAGCACCTCCTCAAGGAGGCCACCGAGATCGAGACCAAGGAGCAGATCGCTGCTACCGCGGGCATCTCGGCGGGCGACCCCGCCATCGGTGAGCTCATCGCCGAGGCCATGGACAAGGTCGGCAAGGAAGGTGTCATCACCGTCGAGGAGAGCAACACCTTCGGGCTCCAGCTGGAGCTGACCGAGGGTATGCGCTTCGACAAGGGCTACATCTCGGGCTACTTCGCCACCGACGCCGAGCGCCAGGAGGCAGTCCTCGAGGACGCCTACATCCTCCTGGTGTCGAGCAAGATCAGCACCGTCAAGGACCTGCTGCCCCTGCTCGAGAAGGTCATCCAGTCGGGTAAGCCGCTGGCCATCATCGCCGAGGACGTCGAGGGCGAGGCTCTGTCGACCCTGGTCGTCAACAAGATCCGCGGCACCTTCAAGTCGGTCGCCATCAAGGCCCCCGGCTTCGGTGACCGCCGCAAGGCGATGCTGCAGGACATGGCCATCCTCACCGGTGGCCAGGTCGTCTCCGAGGAGGTCGGCCTCTCGCTGGAGACCGCCGGTCTCGAGCTGCTGGGCCAGGCCCGCAAGATCGTCGTGACCAAGGACGAGACCACCATCGTCGAGGGTGCCGGTTCGCCGGAGCAGATCGCCGGCCGGGTCGCTCAGATCCGCGCCGAGATCGAGAACAGCGACTCGGACTACGACCGGGAGAAGCTGCAGGAGCGCCTCGCGAAGCTGGCCGGCGGCGTCGCCGTCATCAAGGCCGGTGCAGCGACCGAGGTCGAGCTCAAGGAGCGCAAGCACCGCATCGAGGACGCCGTCCGCAACGCCAAGGCTGCGGTCGAGGAGGGCATCGTCGCCGGTGGTGGCGTCGCGCTCGCACAGTCCGGTTCGGTGTTCGACTCGCTGAACCTCGAGGGTGACGAGGCCACCGGTGCGAACATCGTTCGCGTCGCGCTCGACGCCCCGGTCAAGCAGATCGCGTTCAACGCCGGCCTCGAGCCCGGCGTGGTCGCTGAGAAGGTCCGCAACAGCCCCGCCGGCACCGGCCTCAACGCCGCCACCGGCGTGTACGAGGACCTGCTGGCCGCCGGCATCAACGACCCGGTCAAGGTCACCCGCTCGGCGCTGCAGAACGCGGCGTCCATCGCGGCCCTGTTCCTGACCACCGAGGCCGTTGTCGCCGACAAGCCGGAGAAGGCCGCCGCACCTGCGGGCGACCCGACCGGCGGCATGGGTGGTATGGACTTCTAAGTCCGTCCCCCCGGGGGACGTCCCCCCACCTGGACTCCGGCCCGCCCTCACGAGGGGCGGGCCGGTTTTCGTCTGTGTCGGGCTGATCGCTGGTCACGATCGCGGTCTCACGGGCCGGGCAGGCTCATGGAGCCGATGCCGGCCCGCCCTGGCCGCGATCGTTACCGCCGCCGCGGCTACACCTTCGGCAGCACGTGCGCCGCGACCCATTCGATGTGGTCGAGGTCCGACTGATCGAGCACCTGCAGATACACCCGCTGTACCCCGGCCCGCTCGTATTCGCCCAGCTTGTCGATGATCTCGGCGGCCGATCCGGTCAGACCGTTGCGCCGCAGCTCGTCCACCTCCCGGCCGATGGTGGCGGCGCGACGGGCGACGGTGGCCTCGTCCGGACCGGCGCACAGCACGAGCGCGGTCGACCGGGCGATCGACTTCGGGTCGCGACCTGCAGCCGCGCAGGCCACGTCGATGCGGCCGAATGCCGCCCGCACCTCGTCGACCGGTGCGAACGGCACGTTGAACTCGTCGGCGAAGCGTGCTGCGAGCGCCGCTCCGCGCTTCTTCGCCGCCCCGCCGAGCACGATCGGTGGACGCGGCTTCTGTGCCGGCTTGGGCAGCGCAGGGGAGTCGATCACGGTGAAGTACTCGCCCGAGAACGAGAAGGTCTGGCCCTCGGGTGTCTCCCACAACCCGACCACGATCTCCAGCGTCTCCTCGAACTTGGTGAACCGGGTCTTCACATCGGGGAAGGGAATGGCGTACGCGGCGTGTTCCGCTTCGTACCAGCCGGCGCCCAGGCCGAGTTCGACGCGCCCGCCGGACATCTGATCCACCTCGGCGACCGAGATCGCCAACGGCCCGGGGAATCGGAACGTCGCCGAGGTGACCAATGTGCCGAGCCGGATGGTCGACGTCTCCCGTGCGATGCCCGCCAGAGTGACCCACGAGTCGGTCGGCCCGGGGCGCCCGTCGGCGTCCATAGCGAGGTAGTGGTCGGAGCGGAAGAACGCTCCGTAACCGCAGGCCTCTGCGGTCCGGGCGACGGCGAGCTGGTCGAAGTAGGTGGCACCCTGTTGGGGTTCGACGAAGATGCGAAGTTCCATGACCTCCACCTTGCCGTACTCGAAGGTGGGCCAGAGCGTGAACCGCCTCGCCTTCGAACGAGACCTTCTCGCTCGAGAGTTCGTGGCCCGCCGGAGTGAGCTCGGCGTAACGTCGCAAGCGTGCCTGACGAACTCACCGCCTCGCGGGAACTGCTCCGCGACGCTTTCACCAGGATCATCGAACACGCCGACGCGGTGACCGCGGGGCTCACGCCGGAGGTCGCCGACTACCGCCCCGCACCGAATGCGAATTCGATCGGCTGGCTCGTCTGGCACAGCGCGCGGGTGCAGGACGCGCAGATCGCCCACCTCGCGGGTACCGAACAGGCGTGGACAGCGCAGGGCTGGGTGGACCGGTTCGCGCTCGATGTGCCGCGTGATGCGACGGGATACGGGCAGAGCGCCGAGGAGGCCGCGCGGGTGCATGGTACAGCGGAGCTGCTGTCGGGATATTTCCACGCGGTGCACGACCTCACCCTCGACTACGTCGGCCGTGTCACGCCGGACGAGTTGGCGCGCATCGTCGACCGGCATTGGGACCCACCGGTCACCGCGAGCGTGCGCCTGGTCAGTATCTTCGACGACTGCATCCAGCACCTCGGAGCTGCGGCGTATCTACGCGGCATCGCCGGTTGACCGACCCGGCCCCGCGCTGCAGCCGGGTCGTGAGGGCCTGGAACAATCTGATTCGCACCGTCGATCCAGGAAGGACGTAACCGTGGCTGGACAGACCCTTCGGTTCCAGGCCGAGACCCACCAACTGCTCGAGCTGATGATCCACTCCGTCTATTCGGAGAAGGACATCTTCCTGCGCGAGCTGATCTCCAACTCGTCAGACGCGCTGGACAAGCTTCGGCTGGCGGCCTATCAGGACAAGGACCTGGTCGCCGACACCTCGGACCTGCACATCGAACTGGTCCCGGATGCGGAGGCTCGCACACTGACGGTCCGGGACAACGGGATCGGCATGAGCCGCGACGACGTGGTGGAGCTGATCGGCACGCTCGCCAAGTCGGGTACCGCGGAGCTGCGGCGCAAGCTGACCGAGGCGCAAGAGGCGAAGGACGCCGGTGCCTCGGCCGAGCTGATCGGCCAGTTCGGGATCGGTTTCTACTCCAGCTTCATGGTGGCGGACAAGGTCACACTGGTCACGCGCCGGGCAGGGGAGAAGGGGGCCACCCGGTGGGAGTCGTCGGGGGAGGCGACGTACACCGTCACCGACCTGACCGAGGACGAGGCGGCTGCCGATGCCGACGTGCCCGCCCAGGGCACCGCGATCACGTTGCACCTCAAGGCTGTCGACACCGACGACAGCCTGCACGACTACACGTCGGAGCAGGTACTGCGGCAGATCGTGCGGCGCTACTCCGACTTCATCTCGTTCCCGATCCGGCTCGGCGACGAGACGCTGAACTCGATGAAGGCACTGTGGACGCGGCCGCGCAGCGAGGTGACCGACGAGGAGTACGCCGAGTTCTACCGGCATGTGAGCCACGCCTTCGACGAGCCGCTCGAGACCATCGCGCTCCGGGCCGAGGGGACCTTCGAGTACCAGGCGCTGCTGTTCATCCCGACGACGCCGCCGTTCGACATGTTCTACCGCGGGTACAAGACGGGGCTGCAGCTCTACGTCAAGCGGGTCTTCATCATGGACGACTGCGATGCGCTGATCCCGTCCTACCTGCGCTTCGTCAAGGGCGTGGTGGATGCACAGGACTTGTCGCTCAACGTCTCTCGCGAGATCCTGCAGCAGGACCGGCAGCTGACATTGATCCGCAAGCGACTGGTGAAGAAGGTGATCTCGACGATCGCCGGCCTGCGGGAGACCGACCGGGCGAAGTACGACACCTTCTGGTCGGCGTTCGGTTCGGTCTTCAAGGAGGGGTTGCTCGACGACGCCGAGAACCGCGACGCGGTGCTCGCCGCGTCGGCGTTCGAGTCCACCGCGCTGCAGCCCGGCAAGGTCGTGGGCGACGGTACGGCGGCGCTGACCTCGCTGGCCGAATACGTGTCCCGCATGCCCGAGGGGCAGGACAAGATCTACTACGCGACGGGTGAGTCGCGCCGGCAGCTGGAATCGTCGCCGCACCTGGAGGCTTTGGCCGCCAAGGGATTCGAGGTCCTGCTGCTCACCGACCAGATCGACGAGCTGTGGATCGCCGGAGTGCCCGAGTTCGACGGGCACGAGCTGGTCTCGGTAGCCAAGGGCGAGGCCGATCTGGGCGACGATGCAGCGGCCGACAAGGTCGACGAGTTCGCGCCGCTCACCGCCTGGCTGAGTGAGGTGCTCGCCGACCATGTCAAGGAGG
>CAJCHX010000092.1 GCA_903970215.1 Acidobacteriaceae bacterium | reverse complement strand
ACCCGAGCGCGTGTTCGCCGAAGTGACTGAGCCCGCGAGCTGCGGGCAACACCCCCGGCTGATCGGCCAGGAGTGCCTGGACCGCGATGAGCGCCGTCTCCTCGGTTCCCGGGTCGCGCGTGCCGGCGTCGGTCACTTAGGTCTCCTCCTGCTCGAAGACGGGGGACCAGCCCTCGACGCTGGTCAGGTCGCGGTAGGCCGCGCGGTAACGCTGCTTCATCTCGTCGAACCGCTGGTCCACCTCGCGGTGGACGGCCAGGCTATGCCGCATCAGGTCGAGCATCTTGGCCCGATCGCGCTGCCGGTACACCACGCCACGGCCGTCGGCCGTGGTGACGGTGACTCCGTCCACCCGGCCCAGGCTGAACCATCTGGCCTCGAGCGGCGGGAAGTTGGCCTGGGGCACCTCGTGGTGGCGCGGGTCGGCCGGGCGCAGGTTGTTGCGCACGGCCGCGGCAAGCACCTTCGCCTTGGACAGGCGACTGAGGGGGATGTGCATCCCGAGCGACGTGGCCTCGCCGGTCGCGCGCGGCAGTTCGGTCGCCGACGGTAGGACCACGGCGTCGGGGAACTGCTTGCGCATGGCCGCGACCTTGGGCAACGCCGTCGGCAGTAGATCGAACAGCCCCTCGGGCCCGGCCAGGAAGTCCTTCATGGCCTCGATCTGGATGGCGGCGGTCGAGTACTCCAGGCACAGCAGGTGCTTGAGCAGGGCCTTGACCGAGCTCTTCATGATCCCGCGATGATCACCCTCGTGGTGCAGCGCCGCGACCACGAGCCGGTTGCGCAGGTGGAAGTACGCCTGCCAGTCGATCGCATCGTCCTTGTCGGACCACGCCATGTGCCAGATCGCGATGCCGGGCACCGTCGCCGTCGGGAACCCGGCCTTCGCCGCCCGCAAGGCGTAGTCCCAGTCGTCCCACTTGATGAAGAGCGGCATCGGGAGCCCGATCTGCTCGGCGGCGACGCGCGGGATGAGGCACATCCACCACCCGTTACCGTCGACGTCGATGCGTCGGTGCAGGTTGCGGCTGTATTTACGGTCGCTCAAGGGGTACTTCGCGAAGTCGTGGTCGTACTGCACGAACGGCGCCGCGGTCCACATGAACGAGCCCCGGTCGATCACCTCGCCCATGCAGTGCAGATGGCTGCGGTCCTGCAGATTGAGCATCTGGCCGCCGACCAGCATCGGGGTCTTCGCGAACCGCGCGAAGGCCAGTGCCCGCAGGATCGAGTCGGGCTCGATCGCGATGTCGTCGTCCATGTACAGCACATACGGCGAGTCCGTCAGCCGCAGCGCCTCGTACATGATCCGGCCGTAGCCGCCCGAGCCGCCCAGGTTGCCCTGCTTGAACCGGTGGTACCGATCCCCGAACGCCGCGATCGCCTCGGCGTAGCCCGGGTGGTCCTTGACCTCGCGTGTGCCCTGGTCGGGCATCAGGACGGCGTCGATCACCGAGTCGACCAGCGGGTCCGAGGCCAGGGCCCGGAGTGCGGCGACCGCGTCGTCCGGCCGGTTGAACGTGGGGATGCCGACGGTGATCCGCTTCTCCGTGGGCAGTTCGGCCTCGTCCTGGGTGGCGAACCAGCCGGCGGACACCAGCTCGGCGTCGGTGTCGGCGGTGAGGTCGAACCAGATCCAGCCGCCGTCCTCGAACGGGCCGAGGTCCACCTCGAACTCGGCGGTTCCGCGCCCGTCGGCTTCGAGCTCGACCAGCGCCCCACCCAGCCCGATGCGCGAACCGTCGATCTTGGACCGGTACAGGTCCACGCGGGCGGTGCCCCGCACCTCGACGCGCAGCACGACGGACTTCAGGATCGTCCAGCGCCGCCAGTACGACGCCGGGAAGGCGTTGAAGTACGTGGCGAAGCTGACCTCGGAATCCCCCGCGACCAGCAGCGATGTGCGGGTCGGAGCGTGCGCCCGGCGACCGTTGGTGGCCGCCTCCTCGAGGTACAACGAGCGCACGTCGAGCGGCTCCCCCGGACGCGGCAGGATGACCCGCTGCAGGAGGGACACGCCCAACCGCGCCGGTGCCTCGGTATCGGTCGACCCGGTGCCTGTGGTCATCACGCCTCCTGCGCCGCGAGCGGTGCACCGGTCTGCAGGTGCGGTCGCAGCGTGTTCTCGAACATGGTCAGCGCGCTCGCGATGGCCATGTGCATGTCCAGGTACTGATAGGTCCCCAGCCGGCCGCCGAACAGCACCTTCTGCGTGGCGGTCTCGGCCTTGGCCAGGTCGCGATACAAGGCGAGGATCTCGCGGTCTTCGGGGGTGTTGATCGGGTAGTACGGCTCGTCGTCGTCCTTCGCGAACCGGCCGTATTCGCGCATGATGACCGTCTTGTCGGTCGGGTACTCGGTGCGCTCGGGGTGGAAGTGACGGAACTCGTGGATGCGCGTGTACTGCACGTCCGCGTCGTTGTAGTTCATCACCGGTGTCCCCTGGAAGTCGCCGGTGGGCAGCACCTCGGTCTCGAAGTCGAGGGTGCGCCAGCCGAGGCGACCGGCGGAGTAGTCGAAGTACCGGTCGAGCGGGCCCGTGTACACCACCGGCGCGTCCGGGTTGGCGGCGCGGATCTCGTCGCGCACGTCGAACCAGTCCGTGTCCAGCCGCACCTCGATCAGTTCGGACGCCGCCATGTTCTCGAGCCACGTCGTGTAGCCGTCGACGGGCAGGCCCTCGTAGGTGTCGTTGAAGTAGCGGTTGTCGAAGGTGTAGCGCACCGGCAGGCGGGTGATGTTGCCGGCCGGCAGGTTCTTGGGGTCGGTCTCCCACTGCTTGGCGGTGTAGTGCTTGATGAACGCCTCGTACAGCGGACGACCGATCAGGCTGATCGCCTTCTCCTCGAAGTTCTGCGCTTGTTTCGAGTCGAACTCCGACGCCTGCTCCTGGATCAGCGCTCTCGCCTCGTCGGGGGTGAAGTAGCGGCCGAAGAACTGGCTCACCAGTCCGAGCCCCATCGGGAACTGGTAGGCCTGCCCGTCGTGCATGGCGAAGACGCGGTGTTGATAGCCGGTGAACCGGGTGAACCGGTTGACGTAGTCCCATACCTTCTGGTTGGAGGTGTGGAACAGGTGCGCGCCGTACCGGTGCACCTCGATGCCCGTCTGCGGCTCCGGCTCCGAGTACGCGTTGCCCCCGATATGGTCGCGGCGGTCGATCACGAGGACCCGACTGCCCAGCTCCGACGCGGCCCGCTCGGCGATCGTCAGGCCGAAGAAGCCCGATCCGACCACGATCAGGTCATAGGTCGCAGAACTATCGCTCGTCACGGGCACTCAGGGTATCGGAACCGCGGCCGTCGGGCCCCGACGGCGCCCGTCGGTTGCCGGATACTCCGCACGCTCCTACCGCCCCGCCGCGGTCGGCTCCGGCGCCGCGGGCTCCGCGGTCGCCACATCGGGCGCACCCGAGATGACGAACATGTCGGACTTCAGCTTGAGCTTGCTGCGCAGTTCGTCGCCGGTCACCGTCGTGGAGCCCTTGCTCCCGACCAGGAGGACCTCTTCCGCGCGCGGCACGTTTCGCGCCTGCACCCGGGTCACCTCGATCGACCGCAGGGTGCCGACGCCGAAGTCCGAGCCGATCTTCGCGACAGAGACGGTCGCGGTCCAGTCGCGGTACGGCGAGACCGCATCGCCCGCGTCCGGCACCGCGGGGAAGTCCCCGCCGGCGGTGTAGCCGCCGGTCGACGACGAGAACTCGGTGGCGACGATCCGACCGTCACGCATCCGCACCATCCCGGCCGTGTCGGCGACAGCGCGATCGGTGCGCGGGTCCTCGTGACCGACGCCGTCGTACACCTGCGACGCCTGCGTGTCGTCGAACTCGGCGCCGCGGACCGGTTCCGTGGCCAGCGCGTAGGAGCGGGCCGCTACCGCCTGCGCCCGCAGCGCCTCGAAACCGCCGCGGTCGGCCCAGCTGGCGGGCGACTCGGCGGGGACCACGCCGCGCACGTAGTCCTCGATCCCGACGGTGTTGTAGATGTGATCGCCCTGCTCGGTGAGGCTGCCGCGGTAGCCGAGGCCGCTGTCGCAGAAGTGCAGGATCTCGGAGCCTGGTCGATCGAGGCCC
>CAJCHX010000091.1 GCA_903970215.1 Acidobacteriaceae bacterium | reverse complement strand
AGCCGGCGGGCCACTGCGGCGCTCGCCGAATTGGCGGCATCACAGTGGATCTCGACCCGCTCCACGGTCGGCTGGGCGAGACACGCGCCGGTGAGTGCGGCCGCGGACCGGGTCGCGATGCCGCGGCCCGCGTGCCCCGTGCGACGCCGGTAACCGATCGCGAGCCCGTCCGGTCGGGGGTGTCGAAGATCCCGAAGGAGAATGCGCCGTCGGGCGTACCCCACCCTGTCGCGGCCCCACCCTGTCGCGGCCCTCGCGATGAACGCCTCCTGCCCGGGGGCCGTGGGTGGTTCCGCAGCAGCGCGGCTCCGCACCGGCCGCGATGCGCTGGGTGGACCGCTGGATGGACACTGAAAACGACCCGCCAGCGGCGCGCACCCGATCCATGAAGGGTGTGCGCCGCTGACGGGCCGATTGTGGGGAGCGGTTGCCGCTCGGATCAGTCCTTGATGGTGACGGTGCCCTTGGTGAACGTCTGCGCGATCCCGCCGGGCACCGGGTAGACGTCGGTGGTCGGGTATCCGAGCGTGTTGGCACCGCCCTGCTGGATGAACTGGTCGCGGATCTTGCCGTCCACCACGTGCGCGCCGAACTGCGGCGACCAGTAGATCGAGCCGTGCTCGAAGTCGTTGTAGGCACCGGCCACAGTCCCAGCGGTGGGGCCCGCGATCTGGGTCTCGCTCATCAACGGGTAGCCCAGCTTGCCGTTGGCGCCGCCCGCCTTGAGCCAGGTCTTGGAGATGTCGCCGCCTACGCCGGCCGCCGTGCCGTTGTTGACCTTGGGGTTCCAGTAGATGGCGCCGTTGGTGAAGTCCTGTACCTTCCATCCGCCTGCCAGGGGCTTCTCCAGGCCTAGCGGCTGGCCGTAGCGGGCCTGCCCACCGTCCTTGGTGAAGGCGTCGCCGATGGCGCCGTGCACGGGGAACTTCAGAGGCTCGGTCGGGACGGTCGCGGCGTTGCTCACCGTCTGCGGCAACTGGCCGGTCGACTGCGCGCTCGAGAGCATCCTGAGCAGTGTCGGGATATCCGTGGTGGGAAGCTGCCCGGTGGTGGCGATCTGCTGCAGGCCGGGGATCTGCGCGAGCTGCGCGAGCATCGCGCTGGTGTCACCGCCGCCCAGCGCGGACGCGGCCGCAGCCAAGGCGGGTGTGGCCGCCGGGAGCGCGTTGGCCGCGGGGATGATGTTCGCTGCTGGGACGGCGTTTGCGGCGACGACGGGCGCAGCGGCCGGCGGCACAGGAGGAATGGGCGCCGGTGTGGCGTAAGCGGGTGCGGCCGCGATGGCCGCTGCCGCGGCGAACCCGGCGAGAGTGGCAATTGTGCGAGCGATCCGCATGACGAATCTCCATTCTGATGTGACTGTTGGTGCTGATGTTACAAAAGTCGCTTACTGGGATCAACCGCTACGCGAAAGAACCTCGCAAAAGATTCACGACGCCTCCGGCGAAGGTGTGTCGGGCGCGGCTGCAGGTACCCCCGGACGCGTTCCATAGAATGCGACACATGCCGATGATCGCTCCGTCCATTCTGTCCGCCGACTTCTCGCGGCTCGGTCACGAGGTCGCCGTGGTCGGCGGGCCCGACGGGGCCGACTGGGTGCACGTCGACGTCATGGACAACCACTTCGTGCCCAACCTCACGATCGGACTACCGGTCGTGCAGAGCCTGCTCGGGCACACCGACATCCCGCTCGACTGCCACCTGATGATCGATGACCCGGCGCGGTGGGCGCCGCCGTACGCCGAGGCGGGCGCCTACAACGTCACGTTCCACGCGGAGGCCTGCGACGACCCGGTCGCCGTGGCTCGGGACATCCGGGCGGCCGGTGCGAAGGCCGGCCTGGCGATCAAGCCGGGAACCCCGTTCGAGCCGTACATCGAGATCCTCAAATCGTTCGACACGCTGCTCGTGATGAGCGTGGAGCCGGGCTTCGGCGGCCAGTCGTTCATCCCGGACGTCCTCGAGAAGACGCGCGCAGCGCGCCGCCTGGTCGACTCCGGCGAGTTGCGGGTGATCGTGGAGATCGACGGCGGCATCAACGCCGACACCATCGCGCTGGCCGCAGAGGCGGGTGTCGACTGCTTCGTCGCGGGTTCGGCCGTGTACAACGCCGACGATCCCGCCGAGGCCGTTCGCAAGCTGCGCGCCTTGGCTGCCGCCCGACGATGAGCGCCGAGGGCGGCGCGGTACAGGATCCGGCGAGCGCCGCCTGGGCCGCCGCCCCGAACATCGCCGCCGCGCTCGACCGCGCGATCGAGGCCT
>CAJCHX010000090.1 GCA_903970215.1 Acidobacteriaceae bacterium | reverse complement strand
TGCTCGTCGAGTCGGCGACGTTCGGCGAGGTATTGCCGACTGGACCAGTCGATCATGGTGTCGATGACGTCGAGCAATTCTGTGTCCACGCCGTTTGGAGTCGCGAGCTCAGGGGCGAACGCGGACGCCAGGCAGTCGCGGAGCGCGGCCTCGGTGCCGCGCATACTGGCATCGATCTCGGGGATGCGCCGCGACTCGGTCATCCCGACCAGCCGCGGATTGCGCTGCAACGCGTACACGGTCTCGCTCAGCGCGACCGACGTCGCGATCCGTTCCGCCAGCGGTTGTGCCGGATCGATCCGGGGTATATGGGCCTCCACCCTTGCGGCCTGCTCGCGAGCCACCGCGATCCGAAGATCGTCCAGCGACGCGAAGTGCACGAAGATGCTCCGCTCGGACACGCCGGCCCGGGCGGCGACGTCCTTGCTCGTGGTGTCGAATCGCTCGTCCTGAATCTCGGCGAGTGCGGCGTCGACAATCGCCGCGCGGGTCTGCTCGGGATTGCGGCGCCGCCGCGGTGTGGTGCTGCTCATCGCTCAACTCCCGACATCGGTTCACGCTTGCCTCACCGCAGTCTAGCTACTACAGTGTTACTGCAATAAGGGCTCTGGTGGGCGCTTCCCACACCACGGGGCCGATGCACTCACCCGTATCCTGTCGGAGGTCGGCGTTGAACTCTCGTCAGCCGAGCCCGGCCGAGTCCGAGCCGGACTACCGCTTCACACTCGCGAACGAGCGGACGTTCCTCGCGTGGATCCGCACCTCCCTGTCCCTGCTCGCCGGCGGGGTGGCGGTGCACACCCTCGTGGCGACGTTCCGGATCCCCGGGCTGCGCAGGGCGATCGCGGTGACCTGCGTCGCGCTGGCTGTTCCCGTCGCGATGGGCGCTTACCAGCACTGGCGCCAGGTGCAGACAGCGATGCGGCAGGGCGCTCCGCTGCCGCGTTCGCGTGTGATGCCGCTGCTGGCGGTCGGGATCAGTGCCGTGGCGATCATGGCCGTCATCGCGGTCGGGTTCCGATGACCGCGGGCGATGATCGCGAGGTCCGGACGCGCACTTTGCTCGCCTGGCGCCGCACCGCCCTGACAGCGGCAGGGACCGCTGTGCTGTTCTCCAGTCACGCGATCACCTCAGGCTGGCAGCCGGCTGCGACAGCCCCAGCCGCGGCGTCCGGGATGCTGATCGCCCTGGCAGTCATCGGCCTACGCCGGGCTCGGCTGCTGCGTAGAGGCATGCGAACCGACCCCCATCCGGCCGTCGCCGCGACAACCGTGGTGATCAGTGCGACCTGCGCGGTGGGTCTGATGATCGGCCTGCAGCTTCCGACCCCCTAGCACCCCGACCCAGCCCCGTGCCGGCGCCCTTCCGGGCGCCGGCATCCGACGGAACAGGAAGTGACCGTTGCCCACAACCAGTGATCCCTCCGCCCTCGTCCTCGCCGCGCATCAGGCGGCCACCGAGACCCTCCCGTTCGCCGACCAGCAGGACTTCACCGACGCCCGCCGCGGATTCATCGCCGCCCTCGAACCCGGCGTGATCAACGGCGCCGACGGCACGATCGTGTGGGACAACGACTCCTACGGATTCCTCCGCGGCACCTGCCCAGGCTCCGTGCATCCGAGCCTGTGGCGGCAATCGAACCTGGCGATCGAGCAGGGCCTGTTCCAGGTCACCGACGGCATCTACCAGATCCGCGGCCTGGACCTGTCCAACATGACCCTCGTCGAGGGTGAGACCGGCGTGATCGTCATCGACCCGCTGATCTCCACCGAAACCGCCGCCGCCGGTCTGGCCCTGTACCGGGCGCACCGCGGCGACCGGCCCGTCACCGGCCTGATCTACACCCACTCCCACATCGACCACTTCGGCGGCGCGCTCGGCGTCACCAGCGTCGCCGACGTCGACGCCCGGAAGTGCCCGGTGATCGCCCCGGCGGGCTTCCTGGATCACGCCGTCGCCGAGAACGTCTACGCCGGCACCGCGATGGCCCGCCGGGCCGCCTACATGTATGGCTCCCTGCTGCCCAGAGGTCCGAAAGGCCAGGTCGGCGCCGGTCTGGGCCAGACCACCTCCCTCGGCACACCCAGCCTCATCCCACCCACCCACGACGTCACCGCCACCGGCCAGGAGATGACCGTCGACGGCGTGCGCATCGTCTTCCAGATCACCCCCGGTACCGAGGCGCCGTCGGAGATGAACTTCCACTTCCCCGATCACCGCGCTCTGTGCATGGCCGAGAACGCCACCCACACCCTGCACAATCTGCTCACCCTCCGCGGCGCCCTGGTCCGCGACCCGCACGTATGGTCGCAGTACCTCACCGAGGCGATCACGATGTTCGGCCGCCACTCGGATGTGGTGTTCGCCTCCCACCACTGGCCCACCTGGAACACCGACCGGCTGACCGAATACCTCTCGACGCAGCGCGATCTGTACGCCTACCTGCATGATCAGACCCTGCGGCGGCTCAATCAGGGCCACATCGGCATCGAGATCGCCGAAGACTTCCCGCTGCCGCCGGCGATCGCGAACTCCTGGCACGCCCGCGGCTACTACGGGTCGGTCAGCCACAACGTGAAGGCGATCTACCAGCGCTACATGGGGTGGTTCGACGGCAACCCTGCACACCTGTGGGAGCATCCGCCCGTCGAATCGGCAAAGCGGCACGTCGAGTTCATGGGTGGCGCAGCCGAGGTGCTCCGCAAGGCCCGCGACGCCTACGACGCCGGCGACTACCGGTGGGTTGCCCAGGTGGTGAACTACGTGATCTTCGCCCACCCCGACAACGACGACGCCCTCGCCCTGCAGGCCGACACCTTCGAACAACTCGGATACAGCTCGGAAAACGCCACCTGGCGCAACTTCTACCTCACCGGCGCCCTCGAACTTCGCCACGGAAACCAGGGCACCCCTACACAATCCGGATCGCCGTCCATGCTCGCCGCACTGACGGTCGAGCAGGTCTTCGACGCCATCGCCCTCCGCGTGAACGGCCCCTGCTGCTGGGATCAGCACATCGTATGCGACTGGCGCATCACCGACGAGGAACGCACCCACCGCACCGAACTGCGCAACGGCGTCATCATCCACCACGACCGCACTGACGACGATCAGCTCCCCACCCCCGAGGCCACCATCGCCCTGACAAAGCCAGCCCTGCTCGGAATGCTCCTCGGCGGCCAGGCCCCCGCCGCCCTCGCCATCCACATCGACGGCGACCCCACCGCCGTCGCGCGACTGTTCGCCGTCCTCGACCAGCCGGACACCGGCTTCAACATCGTCACCCCCTGACCCGCATCGGACCACCACGCCGCCGCGGGGTTCCCGGCAGCGCACACGCCACTGCCGACCACCCCGAGTTCTGCGCCGTCCACATCCAGGACTGGACTGTCAAGACAACGTGTAACTCTGGGAGGAGATGCATTGCTTGGCGACCGCGGGCTACTGGGTAGGTAGACCCAGCTGGTGGAGTCCGCGCTCGACGGTGAGATGGACGTCCATCCGGGATACGACAAGCACGACCCGTCTGGAGGGCTGTGGAAACTCCCCGTGACGGCGTGATAAGCCGTGGTCGGGTGCCTATTGCGCGTCTGCGCCGAGGTGGGCGGAGTCGCCGCCGACGATCGTGGCGGTGATCCTGTCGGCCGCGCAGCAGATGGTGGCCCCCAGCCAGCGGGCGATCGCGGAGCGACTCTCCTACAGCGCGAACCGGATCGTGGGTGATGTCGACCTGCTCGCGAGGCGCGGCCTGGTGGTGTGCGAGCGCGCGGTAGACCGCCGGGCGTACTCCCTGGTCCTCGTCCCCGACGGCGCGCGGATCACCGCCACGATCCGCGCGGCTGTCCACCGCCGGGAAGACGAACTGCTCGCGCATCTCTCGACCACAGAGCGCACCACGCTCCGGTCCATCCTCACGGCCGCCATCCGACACATCGCCGAATAGGACGTCCATGAACGTCACCCTGCTGGCCTGCGCGACCGACACCGTCGCCGCGCTTGCCGACTCGCTCACCCCCGCCGACCTCGACCGTTCCTGCCCGTGCCTCGGGTGGACGGTCTCAGACCTGCTGGCACACATGTGCTCGGAGAACCTGAATTTCGCCGCCGCAGCCACGGATACAGCTGCCGGTCGGAACAATCCGCCCTATCGTGCCTTCGCGGACGCGATGGTGGCCACGCGTTCCGTGCCGCGACGGATCCCGAGCGGATCGCCACCGTCGAACCGCTCGGCCCACGGCGACTCGATGAGCTCTGGGCGTTCCAAGTGGTCGACACGGTCGTCCACGGTTGGGACCTCGCCACGCCCCTCGGGCTGCCGTACGCGCCGGCCCCTGACACCGTCGCGCTGGCGGTTCGCATCCTGCGGCGAGCACCCGCCGAGAACCGTGGCCCCGGAAGAGCTTTCGGCGCAGCGATCACCGTGCCGCCGACCAGCGACCTCCGCGAGGCGCTCG
>CAJCHX010000089.1 GCA_903970215.1 Acidobacteriaceae bacterium | reverse complement strand
TGATGGGCACGGCCGAACAACACATATCCGACGCCGCCGATGGCGCCGACCACCACGATCGCCAGCACTACCAGGCACCAGACGAGCCGGCGGACGATTCGCACTCGGACAGCGTACCCAGGGGCTTAACGGTGGGCCGTCGATCTCGGTCGCAGGCTGCGCAAGCTCTAATTTCAATGAGGTTGCTGGCAGGTGGTGTCCGTCGTCCGGTCGAATTGGATAGCGGTCGTCGGGTGGGCCGGGACCAGGAACTGTAAGTCCGAGATGAGGGACTTCGGTAGGGCGCTCACCGTCTGCGAATACGTCGATCCGTCGACGGTGCTCTCCGCGTACAGCACGAAGCCGCTCGTTCCGTCTGCATCGTACGCCCCATACGTCTGCAGCGCTTGGGCGACCATGAGCTGGAAGGGCGTCAGGCCGAGGCTCGACAGGTTAACGCTGGGATTGAGTCGGACGCGAACCCCTTCGGGCAGACCGCTGGCGGTGGTGCCGTCGGATCGGGTACCTGGATATTCGAACGTCCACGAGTTGTCAGAGGTGGCGAACCGGAGCGCATGAGCGATCACACCGGAGCTCACGTCCTGCGGCGTGATCAGCCCGCCGAGGTAAGACAGCTCGCCACCCGAGTGCGCGGGACCGGCCACATGACCACCGGAGCCGGTGAAGGCGTGGTACGTCGCCTCGGCTATCGCGGACATACTGGACGGGTTGAACGACTGGAACTCGTACTCACACCCGGTCGCCTGGTCGATGATCGCGAGATGCGCATCCGAATCAGGGCTCGGCGTGTACGACGATTGATAGGGAATGGTGATGTGCGCATTGTTGGCGTTCGTCACCTCCACCGACGCCGTGGGCGTGCCGGAGGGCGCCTGGTAGACAGGCACCGTCCAGGCGTCGTCGTTCACCGAGATGCCGGTGACCTTCGGATCGTTGTTCAGCATGCTCACCCAGGAACTGCTGTTCGGGTCCACCGTCGCGGTCGACGGCACCGCGTTGTTGAAGAACGAATTCTGCGCGAAGAACGAGCCCGACGTCGACGGCGTCTCGGACGAGACCGAGAACTCCTCCTGCCCGTCCGTCGCCGAATCGGCGACGTCGACGGTCACTGTGTGCAGGCCCGCGGTCACGGTCGGTATGGTCTCGTACTGACCCCAGGACTGCGCCCATTGGTTGATGAGAAGGTTTCCGTCGCCGTACACCCGGACGGAGACGTCGCCGGTCATGGCATGCACCACGTAGGAGCCGGTCGCCGGGAAGTCGACCGACCCGGTGTAACTCACAGAGAACGATCCGGCCTGCACCCCCGGTGCAGGACTGTTACCCGCCCACGCCCCGCCGACGGCGTATTCGCAACGGGTCACCACCGGTGTTCCCGACAGTGTCAGGTTGTTGTAATAGCTGGCGAGGTATTGATCAGTGGGACAGGAGGTGACTGCCTTCGCTCCCGGGGCATACGCCACGCCGATCGTGCCGATCACGACGACGACAAGACATAGGCGGGACGCCCGCGAAACCACACTGCCGATTCGCGACGCACTGTGGTCGCCGGCAAGGAACGTTCGCTCCCGGAACACTCCGGTCCCAATATTCACATGAGCAACATTAGACAACAGGTTCAACATTGTAAATATAAATGTCGAAAGGCGATCAAGCTCTTGCCAGTCGACAGCCCCCTGCCGCACGCGAGGTGCGGGTGATGGGTCCGCCGGAACGTCGGTGTCGAAGCAGAAGCGCCGCCGGTTACAACCTGCGCCCCGTCGCGACCCGGGCCGCGACGCCGAGGAGGCGTGCGGTGCGCGCGAGGTGGATGCCCGAAGCCATGATCGTCTTCCGGTGCCGCCGCCCTGCCGGGGTGACGGGCCGGCCCTCGAGCCGGTCGGCCAACCAGCCGAACAGCAGTGGGGCGGACAGGAAGTGCATGCTGAAGTGATCACTCCAGTCGTCGGTCAGGTAGGTCACGTGGGTGCCCCCTGCGGCGTACCGCTCCACGTGCGCGGTGGCGTCGTCGACGGGGACGATCTGGTCGCGGGTGGACTGCACGATCAACATCGGCACCGCCGGCGCCTGCCGTCCCGGCCGGATGTCGTCGAAGATCTCCCGCAACGCCGGCAACTCGGTCATCTCTTCGATGGGTCGGTCGGCGTAATGGCACAGGTCCTTGTGCGCCATCCTGCGGATCGCCTGCTCGGGCGTCCACTGGGGGGCGTCCTCGTAGAACACCTTGCGGCCCTTGTCGCTGACGTGCTCGGCGAGCAGCTGTCGCAGCGAGGGGTACTCCCGCGCCAATGCGGCGATCACCAGGGTGGGCAGGCCGGTGAACAAGGTCTCGTTGAGGTACACGAAGGTACTACCGGGGTCGCTGACCGGCGCACCCATCGAGCCCGCGACGAGGTTGAGCTCGGGCGCGTAGGTGGGCGCCATCTCGGCCGTCCACGCGGTGGCGAGGCCGCCGCCGGAGTAGCCCCAGATGCCCACTCGGGTGTCCGAGTCGAGTCCGAGCGGCTGGTGCCGTAGGCAGGCACGGATCCCGTCCAGGGTCATGTAGCCGGGCTCGCGCGGGACGCCCCAGCGACCCGGCTGGCCGCCGTGGTCCGGAATCGACACCGTCCAGCCGCGGGCGACGGCGGCAGCGATGAAGACGAGCTCGATCTGCGGAAACGACGTGCCGTGCGTGACCGAACCGTGCTGCAGGACGTACGACGGGAACGTCTCCGGGGCGAGCGAGTCGATGGCGCACTGGTACGAGACGAGCGGCGCGCCACTCACCGCGCCGCCCACCCGGGTGACGACGGTGGTCGTGGTCACCTCGGGCTGTCCGTGCATGTTGACGGTCCGGTACAGCAGTTGGGTGGCCTGGACCCGCTGCTTGATCCGGCCCATGAACGCGAGGGTCACGTCACGATGCCGCAGGACGGTGCCTTCCGGCTGGTCCTCGAAGCCCGCCGGGGCGTCGAAGAACGGGTCCTGGCCGACTGGGAGCGGGGTGTGCGAAGCGGGCCACTGCGCATCCTGCACGGTGTCGGCGCGGGTGCCCTCGTTCACAACGGTCATGCGTCCTCCTGGCGGTCGGGCGGTCCGTGCGACCATACACCGACGATGGGACAAAAATTCAAATGGTGTCCCACGTGTGATCTGTTCGCAACAGCACTGAACCGGCGTGCGCGGGCCGGCGGAGGTCGGTTCGCGCACCCCGAACGAAGGTCACATCAGTAGGAGCCGCGATCCCGGAGGTGGAACCTGTCGGCGTCGGCGTCGTCGAGGACCTCGTCGGCGGTGCGCCGATCCCGAGGCCGGATCATCGTCACGCCGATGGTCGCCCTCGGCACATACGTGCCGCCATCCGCCGTCGGGATCGGCTGAGCCAGGCTCAGGTGGATCCGGTCGACGAGCGTCCGAACCCGGTCTCCCGTGGCCGGACCGGCGACGGCCACGGCGAACAATCCACCACCCATGCGCGCCAACAGACCGTCGTCACCCACCGCCTGCTGTATCCGGAATGCCGTTCCCGTCACAGCGAAATCGCCTGCGGCGCGGCCCTGCTCATCGTTGATCTGCTTGAACCCATCCACCGCGCAGTAGATCAGTGCGCCGATCCGCGAACGCGTCCGCGCGTCGAGCGCACGTTCGAGAGTGTCGATCATGTAGGCGCGGTTCGGCAGACCGGTCAGGTGGTCGTGCAGAGCAAGCCGGCGCAGTTGGTCCTGCATCCGGCGCCGGCCGGTGGAGTCCTCCCAGACACCGAGGACGTAGCCCGGGCCCGACGCCGCGCGCACCGACGTCAGCGTCAGCGTGCCCACGCCGGGCTCGCCGTCGCCGCGGGTGAACCGGCACTCCACCCGTTTGGTGCGCGCCCCCGCAGACGCGACGGCCATGTACTCGTCCACGACGTGGGCCCGGTCCTGCGGATCGACCTGATCACCGACGGAGGTGCCGATCAATTCACGCGCGCCCTTGCCCAGGATCACCGCGAGCGCGGGGTTGACGTACACGATCCGACCGGCGGCGTCGCCGACAGCGATCGGCAGACTCGCGTGGTTGAACACCAGCTCGAATCGGAGATCGACCTCGCGCCCACGTGGAACCACCCCGGCGGGGCGCGACCGCACCGGCACCACGGCCGATGCGGAGCGCCGCCACAGCGCCTGTGCGTAGCCGCGCCCCACCGCACCCACCAGCGCCGCTACGCGCGCCACCGGGTCGGACACGTCTGGCCCGACCAGGCCCGGCAGTTCCCCGACCAGGGCAGCCGTCAGGTCGAGCACGATCGGGTCGAGGAAGTTGGCCGCGATCAGTTCCGTCCCCACCGCGGCGCCCACGTCCGCGCGGAATGGAGTCGCAGCGAACCCGTTGACCAGGCCGGAGACGGCCTCCTCGAGCGCCGGCCCTACGACACCGGCGGGCGCGGTATCGACGACGCGTGCGCGCCAGGCGACGAACACCTGGCTGACTTTACGATCCACAACAGAAGGATAGTTCTCCTTGCGCGATGCGGCGACGTGGTATCCGAAGTTGGCGACGCGGCGTCGTCAGCTCGTCGCCGCCGTCGGGTGAGGTGCTACAGCCCCACCACGTCGACACACTTCACGACTGCGTCCGTGCCGCCGCCGTCGGCGTGGACGCCACCCGCGACGGAGAACTCCCGTACCGGGCCGTGCACCTCGACGGCCGGCACCCCGGCTCCCGCCGTCGCGATCCGTCCGCCCACGGTGACGGCGTCCAGGTCGCCGCCGGGTTTCACGCTCAGCGCGATGGCCTTCAGCGGCATCTGCACACCCTTCACCAGACTCATCCCCTCCCCGCCGGTGGTCGTGAGGTCGCCGACGATCTCGAGAGTACCCATCGGCTTGCTCACCTGGACGCCCACGGAGCCGTCGCCGGTCGTCGAGATGGACGCGAACCGCGCCTTCTCCAGCGAACCGTCGTAGAGGTTGAATCCGCGCGCGCCGGGCCCGTGCGTCGCGATCGGACCGCGGACGTCCAGGGTCTGCAAGGCGCCGAAGTTGACGAACCCGATGCCGCTCGGCCCCGCCGAGGTGACCGCGGCCTCCGCGGTCCAGGACCGCACCGCACCCCAATTGTCGAGCACCATGTCGTTCTGGCCGTAAGTGGTGACAGGACCGGCGTTCACGACCTCGTCGACCACCGCCCCCGAGATCACGAAGACCCCGCCCGAGATGAGGTCGGGGGTGCCGGCGGGGATGCCACCGTCGGTGTGGATCTCACCCGTCTCGAGCCGGCTGACCCGCAGTACACCGCCAGCGGCCTTGCCGGCCCAGTCTCCCGAACCTCCGACGAAGACGCCGCTGCCCCGCAC
>CAJCHX010000088.1 GCA_903970215.1 Acidobacteriaceae bacterium | reverse complement strand
CGACCACGAAGCCCTGGGCGCGCAGGCGGTCCGCCAACGCGCCGTCGAGCGCCACCGCGGGCGTGAGGACGCCGCCGACCGCCGGCAAGGTGGCGCCACCGCGTGCCACGTCACCGTCGAGTGCCAATGCGAGTGAGCTCTCGCCCAGCATGACTGCTGTGCCCGTGTAGCCCGGATCCAGGTCGGCGGCGATCCGCGCCCGATACCGTCGACCCGAGCTGGTGCTGGTGTACACGTCCATGGTGAAGCGGCCCCGCGCCATCGACCGCTCGCTGGGCCCCGCGCCGGGCTTCGGGAGCACTCGCTCGAGCAGCGGGCGCAACGGCTTGGCCGCGAGTGCCGCGACGCCGACCCCCATGCCGGCCAACACCGCGTACGAGCCGATCGTGGACAACAGCGGATGGCTGCCCACGGCCATGGTCTCGCGGTAACTGAAATCCGGCCCGTACGCCCAGTCGAGCAGCGCGTTGGAGCGGCGCACCACCCGGGTGTTGTACGGCGCCATGAAGAACGGGGCCAGTGACCCGCTCAATTCGGGGTCGACGTCTGCTCCGGCGACCACGGCGACGTCGGACGGCTGCGACGGCCGTTCGCGGGTCTCGTCGGTGGTCAGCGAATGCGGTCGGACTGCGATCCGGCGTGCGTCGCGGTCGCTGGTGACCTCGTCGATCAGGCCGACCGCCGACGCGATGGTGCCGCCGCTCGCTCCGCCGCGCAGCTGCGCGACGAGGGTCGTGGCGCCCAGCGTCCCCGCACCGTCGGCGCGTGCCCGCTCGTACAGCAACCACGTGCCGAGGTCCGACGGGATGGAATCGAAGCCGCACGAGTGCACGATCTTCACGCCACCCGCGACGGCCTGCTCGTGGTACTTGTCGATGCTTCGCCGTGCGAACAGCACCTCGCCCGTGAGGTCGGTGTAATGGGTGCCCGCGTTGACGCAAGCGGCGACGACCGACTCGCCGTACTTGGCGTAGGGACCGACGGTGCTGCACAGCACCGTCGTCCGCGCGGCCATGGCGTCGAGCGAGGCGGGGGAGTCGACGTCCGCGATGACGAGCGGCCAGTCGGCGGCCCGGCCGCCGATCCGCTCCCTCGCCTGCGCGAGCTTTCCTTCGGAGCGGCCGGCGAGGGCGATCCGTACGCTTTCCGGGGCATGCCGGGCGAGGTGGCGGGCGGTCAGCTCACCGACGAAACCGGTGGCACCGAAGACGATCACGTCGAATTCGCGGGAGTCGCTCATACGATCAGGCTAGACCGGGCGCGCGGGGTCGACCCCGACGGTGTGGGGTCGCCCGATCGACGGGGCCCGCGCCGCGTGCGCCTGGCGATTACCCTGGACCGGGTGAGTTCTGCGTCCCACGAATCGAGTCCCAACCCGTCGACCCTGCAGGCGCGGGTGATCGTCGACGAGTTGGTGCGCGGTGGAGTCACGGATGTGGTGCTCTGCCCGGGCTCGCGCAACGCGCCGCTGTCGTTCGCGGTGCACGCGGCCGATGCTCGCGGTGACCTGCGGCTACACGTCCGGATCGACGAGCGCGGCGCTGGTTTCCTTGCGGTTGGATTGGCCGCGGCGTCCCGGCGGCCGGTCGCGGTGATCATGACGTCCGGAACCGCCGTCGCCAACCTGAGCCCCGCGGTGTTCGAGGCGAACTACGCGCGGGTCCCGCTCGTGGTGATCAGCGCCAACCGGCCGTATGAGCTGCTCGGGTCCGGGGCCAACCAGACGGTCGAACAGTTCGGCATCTTCGGTACGCAGGTGCGCGCCGCCATCAGCCTCGGCCTCGCCGAACCCGGCCTCGACCGCAACTCGCAGTGGCGTAGCGCCGTCTGCCGGGTGCTCGCCGCGGCCCGCGGCGCACGGAGCGGCAACGCCGGCCCCGTGCAGTTCGACGTCCCCCTGCGCGAACCATTGGTCCCGGACGATCCCCAGCCCACCGACGCGCACGGTCGTCCCGACGGCGGGCCGTGGACGGTGACGCCGGTCGGCACGCTGGATGTGCCACTGCCGATCGACCTGAGCCCCGACACCGTCGTGGTCGCCGGGCACGGCGCCGGCCCGAACCCGGAGCTCGCCGGGTTGCCGACGGTCGCGGAGCCCACCGCACCGCAGGCCCGGGGCGAGCGCAAGCCTCTCCTGCATCCCTGGGCGCTACCGCTGCTCAAGCCTCGACAGGCGATCATCTGCGGTCGGCCCACGTTGCACCGCGAGGTGAGTGCGCTGCTCGCCGACCCCGAGGTCACCGTGTACGCCGTGACCACAGGCCCGCGCTGGCCGGACGTGTCGGGCAACGTTCTTGCGACCGGCACCCGCGCCGTACCGGTGGGAGAGCCGGACAACGGCTGGCTCGCCGAATGCCGCGCCGCCGACGAGGCGGCGCGTGCCGCGGTCGACGAGGGCCTCGCCGAGGGACCGCCTACCGGGCTGCACGTGGCGCGGCAGGTGTGCGCGGCATTGCGGCCGGGCGACACGCTGGTGGTCGGGGCCTCCAACCCGATCCGCGACATCGCGCTGGCCGGCCGACTGCCCGAGGGTGTCACCGTGTTGTCCAATCGCGGAGTCGCCGGGATCGACGGCACCGTGAGCACAGCGATCGGCGCCGCGTTGGCCCGGCCCGACTCCCGCACGGTCGCGTTGATGGGCGACCTGACCTTCGTGCACGACGCGTCCGGCCTGCTCATCGGGCCGGGCGAGCCGCGGCCGAGCAACCTCACCATCGTGGTCGCCAACGACAACGGCGGCGGGATCTTCGAGTTACTCGAGCAGGGCGCACCCGTCTACTCGAGCGCTGACTACCTCGGTGCGGCGGGGCGGGTGTTCGGCACACCGCACGGCACCGACATCGCAGCGTTGTGTGCCGCTTACCACGCGCCCTACCGGCGCAGTCGGCTCGGAGACCTCACAGCCGCCATGCTCACCACAGAGGGCGCGGGGCCGGCCGTCGTCGAGGTGCTCACCGAACGGGCGGGCCTGCGCGACCTGCACCGATCCATGCACGAGCGGATCCGCGCGTGACCGGGGATGTCAGGCCGGACGCGAGACCGAACGCGCGGCGGCCCCGGTGAGCGCGGCCGGCCTGCGCCGCATCCAGCTGGTGCTGGTGTCGGTGGGAGTCCTGATCACCGTGCTGTGCGCGATCCTGGTCGTGGCGGCATGGCGCGACGACCGCGAGATCGACGGCCATCTCGCGACGACCACGGCGGACGTGCTGGCCGCGGGTCCGCGCCGGTCGACGATCAGCTTCTACACACCCGACGGTGTCAACCACAATCCGCCGCTGGGCGTTCTGTACCCCAGCGAGCTGACCGTGGGTGACCGGATCCAGGTGCAGTACGACACAGAGCAGCCTGATCTGGTGCGAGTGGCCGGCCGCACCGCTGCCGTGGCGGTGGTACCCGCGGCGTCGGTCGCTGTGGTCTCCTGGCTGGTGATCGGAGCTGTGATGATGATCCTTGCCCAATCCAACCGGCACCGGGGGCGCGCGCCGCGCGAGATCGACACCGGGCCGCACAGTTCACCCGACGTTCGGGCGACGGAAAGGTGGTAGGCGTGACGCAGTCGTGTCCTGACTCCACACTGAGCGGCGTGCGGATAGCCATCGTCGCGGAATCGTTCCTTCCCAACGTCAACGGCGTTACCAATTCGGTGCTCCGCGTGCTCGAGCATTGCCGGCGCACCGGGCATCAGGCGATGGTCATCGCCCCGGACACACCGGCGGGGCAGCCGACCGCCGCCACGAGTCACCTGGGTTTCCCCGTGTACCGGGTGCCGTCGACCATGATGCCCAAGATCTCGTCACTGCCCATCGGGCATCCGCACATGGGCATCGTCGGCGTCCTGCGCGAATTCGAGCCCGACGTGGTGCACCTCGCGTCGCCCTACTTCCTGGGAGCGGGTGGCCTCGCCGCCGCCAAGCGGCTCGGCATCCCGACGGTGGCGATCTACCAGACCGATGTGGCGGGCTTCGCCGACTCGTACGGCCTGGGCCCGCTGACGCGGGCGGCATGGTGGTGGACCCGCCGGATGCACACGCAGTGCGATCTGACCCTCGCTCCGTCCAGCTCTGCGGTCGAGGACCTCGAGCGGCACCGGATCCCGCGAGTGCGCACGTGGGGGCGCGGGGTGGACGTCGAGCGGTTCGCACCGTCGTGGCGCACACCCGAGCTGCGCGCGCAGTGGCTCGGCGGCGCGGACGACGATCGCATGGTGGTCGGCTTCGTCGAGATCGGAAGAGCACACGTCTGA
>CAJCHX010000087.1 GCA_903970215.1 Acidobacteriaceae bacterium | reverse complement strand
CCGCCGATCATGCCGGCGAACGCAGCGAGGGTGACCTTGCCGCCGCCGATCCGGTCCGCGAACTTCCCGCCGTAGACCCGGGACAGCGAGCCGAGGAGCGGGCCGATGAACGCGATCTGGGCAGCGTGCAGTGATGCCTGGGCCGCGGTCTGGCCGTTCGACTGGAATGAGATCTGCAACACCTGCCCGAAGGCGAACGAGAAGCCGATGAATGAACCGAACGTGCCGATGTACAGCAGGCTCACGAGCCAGGTGTGCCTGTTGCGCAGCGCGGCCCGCATCGATGCGGTGTCTACCGAGATCACGTCGAGGTTGTCCATGTAGCGCGATGCTCCGACTGCGGCGACCATCAGGGCCACCAGGTAGATCGCGCACACCCAATACGGCTGCCGGTTGCCGGCGACAGCGATCACCAACAGTCCGACGACCTGCACTGCCGGGACGCCGATGTTGCCACCGCCCGCGTTCATTCCCAGTGCCCACCCCTTGAGCCGCTGCGGGAAGAACGCGTTGATGTTGGTCATCGACGACGCGAAGTTACCGCCGCCCAGACCGGTGAGGGCCGAGCAGGTCAGGTACATCCAGAACGGCCGGCCGGGACTGGCGAGGACGGCGATGGTCGCCACCACGGGTACGACGAGCACGCACGCCGAGAAGATCGTCCAGTTGCGTCCGCCGAACCGGGCAGTGGCCATCGTGTAGGGCAGGCGGAGCACCGAGCCGACCAGGGTGGCGGTCGCCGCGAGGAGGAACTTGTCGGCTGCGCCGAAGTGGTACACCGCCTCGGGCATGAACAGCACCACGACCGACCACAGCGACCACACCGAGAAGCCGACGTGTTCGGCCGCAACCGACCAGGCGAGATTCCGCTTCGCTGTCCTCTCCCCGCCGGCGTTCCACGCCACGAGGTCCTCGGGGTCCCATCCTGTGATCGTGTGCGATCGCGTCACCGCGGTCTCCTTCTGCTAGCGAGCTGTTCTGCTCACAGAAGGTAGGGATGTGATGTTGCTCCCCCGCTCCGCGCGGTGTCGCGGCAGTGAAATCACTCTCACTGCCGGGCAGGACGCGTTGTGAGCGCTCGACTGGCCACCACTACCTGTGGGCGGCCGGCGCCCACGGGCCGACACCGCCCACGCGCTCGACGCGGTAGTGGACGATATAGCCCGGCCCCTCGGGCGCGGGAAAGTCATTGTCGGGCCCCAGGTAGACCTTCGTGAGCCGGTTCAGCAAGTGCCACGCGTCATTGCTCGCCTCGACCGTCGCGCGAGTGTGCAGCACCGCGTACGGCTCGAGGAACGAGCCTGGAACGTCGCCTCCGAGGAAGGAGATCACGACGCGAGGGTCGCGCTCGATGTTGCGCAGTTTGACGTAGTGGCCCATGTGGCCGCTGACGATCTCGTCGCCGTCCAGCCCGATCCATACGACACTCACCTGGGGGCTGCCGTCGGCGTTGATGGTGCTGACGAACGCGAACGGACCGGATTCGATCAGCTGCCGGAGTTCACGGGGCAACGAGGTCATAGCGCCAGGCTATCCCTGTCGGGGTATCCGTTCGGGAGTACGCAGCCGTCCCAACCGGTGGTAGGTAGGGCGACGGACCTGGGACCGAACCGGCCGTGCTCGCCCAGCGTCACTTCTCGACGTTGCGCAGCCGATCCTTGTCGACGTACAGCGTCACGGTTCCCGTCTCCGGGTCGATGCGCGCCTTCACGTTGAGCCGCTTGGACTTCCGCCACTTCCTCCCACGCGAGATCTGCACGCGGTAGGAGCTCTCGGCGAATACGTCCAGTCCTGAGATGTCGTCCATGACCCGATCCTGGCACCACAATCCATCCCGTCTGCCAACCTTCGACATGGCAATCTCCTGTGTAACGCGCCCAGCCGGTCGCGCCACGCATGCGCGGACCAGGGCGCCTCGGGGCATCGGCAGGGTTGCTCTCGTCGGTGCACATCGGCAGTCTGAACGTGGGCGGCGCGGAATATGGCGAGCGGTCAGCAATACGCGATCCCATTTATCGAATGTGATAAATGCGATAAAACAAAACATGATGTGATGAAGACGGGGCATTCGACAAAGGGTGGTACCGTTTGTGTCAAGGATCACACACCCGGCGAGTCCGCCGCTTTGAGAGAAGCGCCACATGGCCCAATTGCTTCCGCATTTCGATGACGTGCAGGCTCACTACGATTTATCGGACGATTTCTTCCGATTATTCCTGGATCCTACCCAGACGTACTCCTGCGCCTACTTCGAGCGCGACGATATGACGCTGGAGGAAGCGCAGTCGGCGAAGATCGAGCTGTCGCTGGGCAAACTCGATCTCAAGCCGGGCACGACGTTGCTGGACGTTGGATGCGGTTGGGGCGCAACACTTGTCCGTGCGTTCGAGGCCTACGACGTGAACGTGATCGGACTCACCCTGTCGCGCAACCAGTTCGAACACGTCGGCCGCCGGTTCGCGGCCCTGGATGGCGGACGGACCGCCGAGGTGCGCCTTCAGGGCTGGGAAGAGTTCGATACACCCGTCGACGCGATCGTCAGCATCGGTGCGTTCGAGCACTTCACCCACAAACGCCACTTGGCGTTCTTCGACCGGGCCTTCGATCTCCTGCCCGTCGGCGGCAAAGCCATGATCCACACGATCATGACTTTCGGTATGGATACTTTTCGACAGAACAGCAAAGTCACCCGCGCCGATTTCGAATTCTTCCGGTTCATCCGCACCGAGATATTTCCGGGGGGCGAACTTCCGATCACCAAATTCTTCCCGCTACTCGCCGAGATGGGCGGCTTCGACGTCGTCACCATCCAGAGTCTGCAGCCGCACTATGCGCGGACTCTCGAACTATGGGCCGCCGGCCTCGAGGCGCACCACGACGAGGCGCTGGCGATTCATCCCGAGGAGGTCTACGCGAGGTACATCAAGTACCTCACCGGGTGCGCCGATGCGTTCCGACGCGGCCTGATCGACGTGCGCCAGCACACTCTCGTCAAGCCGGCTGCGCGCGGCCACCGCACACTCGACGAGGTGCTCGCGAACCACCCGGAGATCGACCCTGCAGCAGCGAGGACCGCGGCGCGCTTCATCCCGACGCGATGAGATCCGTGCCGGACGGGCGAGCCGGTGCGAGAAACGGAAAGTGCCCCTGACCGGTAACGATCAGGGGCACCTTCCGAGTGGAGCTGCCGGGAATTGAACCCGGGTCCTCCGTCACCTCAGCGGGGCTTCTCCGTGCGCAGTCCGCTACGTCTCTACTCGGATCTCCCAGTCACGCGGACGAGCCGGGATGACGATCCCAGTCGCTGTTGGGTGTCCCTCACGGTTCCGCGACCGAACCGCAAGGTGATCCCTCTAGCTGATGCCAGTTACCGGGCCGAGGGCGAACCCGGGCTGACAGACTTGCTCTGCTACTTAGGCAGCGAGAGCGAAGTCGCGCTGATTGGAATCGGCGCTTAATTGGTTGCCGCGACGCTTAACGGTGGTCTCCAGCCTGCACCGGCACGCTTCCCCCGCGTTGACAAACGAAGTCGAAACCGATCAGCCCCTTGTTCGTCCGCCATTGCGGAACCCGCCCCGGAAGGCGGACTACCGATACTACCACCCGGGCGGAGTCCGGCAGACGACGGAGCGCACCGCTTACGCCGCGCGCCCCGCCTCGCCGGAGGCTTCTCAGACCAGGCGGACCCGGGCGCCGACGTTGGCGGCGGTCATGTTGGCCAGGACGGTCAGCAGGACCGCCCCGACGCTGTGGACGATGGCGGCGACTCTCGATCCGCGCATGATGGACTCCTCACTTTGGGTCTCATGAGTCACATCAGTAACTCTGACCACAATGATCCACGCGTTGACCAGGCACTTCAATCAAAGTTACCGATTCGTGACCAAATAAATCACACCTGTGTGATTCCTACACTTCGCCTGTCAACGCGGAAGCCGTCGCCGTGAGAGCCGCTCGCGGTACCGTCCGCGGCTGGGTCACGTACATCAGCGCAGCGTTGGAAATCAGCAGCAGGGCGGCCACGACGAACGTCTGTGAGACCCCGTGCGTGTACTCCGTCGGCGTCGGCGCTCTGCTGCCGGTCACCGCACCGAAGACCGCGACCAACACCGCCAAGCCGAGCGTGCCCCCGAGCTGTTGCATCGCGTTGAGCACGCCCGATGCGGCGCCGGCGTCCTCCTGGGCGACACCGTCGAGCGCAGAGTTGGTCAGCGAGAGGAACGTCGATCCGCCGCCCAGACCGAACAACACGAACGGGACCACCAGGTCGGCATACGTCGTACCGAGCGACAGCCGCGAGACCCACAGGAGAGCGAGGCCTTGCAGCGCGAAACCGGTCACCAGAAGCGTCCGCGGCGCGAGCAGGCGGGTCAACACTCGCGTCGACAGCTGGGTGGCAAGGAACACCGAACCCGTCATCGGCAGATAGCACAAACCTGTGACCAGCGGGCTCAGGTGCATGACGTCCTGCATGAACTGGGTCAGGAAGAACATCATTCCCAAGTTGCCCGCCACCATCAGCAGCCGACCACCGAGCGCCGACGAGC
>CAJCHX010000086.1 GCA_903970215.1 Acidobacteriaceae bacterium | reverse complement strand
CGCAGCTGGTTCAGATCCGCCAGGCAGTCCCCACCCACAGCGATCGACACCGCCACATCGAGGAGGATCTTCCCCGGGTCGTGCACCGCCAGCCGCGGCCGCCACGGCGCCAGCGCGGCACTCAACGTGCTGGTCAAGCCGATCTTCTCCGCCGTCCGCACCAGGACCGTCGCGCCCGCGTGGGACACCAGAGCCGTTCCGGCCGTGTCGACAGCAGGGTTCGGGTACGGGGACGTAGACTTGCTCACCAAGAAGGTGCTCCTCAGTCGGGTGGAACAGCAGGTGTGGTAACCGCTATTCTCCCAGCTCAGGGCACCTTCTCTCATCGACGACACGGCCCGCCAACGAATTTCGATGAAAGGCTGAGGATAGGCGATCTCGCAGGCCACCGGGGACTGGGAGTGCCTACACTGGGCAGCATACTCGTCGGGCGTGAGGCGGCCCAGCGATGACTGCCGGTGCCGCGCGTGGTGGTCGTCCTACAGTCGGCGATCCCGACCTGCGCTTCGAGTTGGCACGTCCAGTGGTTGCGGTTGAGGTACTCCCCTCTGAGCATGTCAAGTTGCATCCGATTCACTGGATCCTTGAACGCCACATGGTCAACGATCTCAGAACCTCGCGGTCCCGACGCCAGAATCGGTTGGTCGCCGGCACTTTCAGCCATGGCGTGCCGAGCCGATCCTGGGCGCCACACGCACCCTGCGCGGATGGACGGCATAGCGCACGGGCCGCCAGATGGCAGTGGGTTCTTGTCGGAGGGCACTGCTAGACATCACTCATGTAGACATCACTCACGGAGAGCGTTGAGGAACTGCAGCCTGGGATGCGTGGCCGTTGGCTGGTGACGTCCCAGGGTTCGACCCATGTCTGGGACCTCGATGCCTGGACCTACGAGCGACGTCCCGGACCGGACAGTCCGTCCGTGACTGCGCTCGTTGATTCTCCCCAGTTCTGCTAACCGAATCTCCCCACTTGTGTGCACCCGCCAACGATGGGCGGGCCTCCCCGTGATGCTGGTGGTCTCTGACCACGCACCAGCCTTCGAGGGAGGCCCGCTCGTTCATGCTCACACAAGGAGAGACCGTGGAAGCACACGCCCTGCGCAGGCAGGGGTGGACGATCTCAGCGATCGCCCGTCATCTGGGACGGGACCGTAAGCCGTCCGCAACTATCTGAACGGGGTGACCGAGCCCGGCGTCCGCCGCCGGGACGAGGACCCGTTCGATCCATTCGCCGAGTATGTCACCGCCCGCCTGCTCGAGGATCCGCATCTGTGGGCGCAGACCCTGTTCGACGAACTCGTCGAGATGCGGTTCGAGCAGTCGTATTCGTCGTTGACCCGGCAGATCCGGGACCGTGGACTGCGCCCGGTGTGCCCGCAGTGCACGACCGCGGTGAACCGTCCGAACGCGGTGATCGAGCACCCGCCCGGCGAAGAGACGCAATGGGATTGGGTGGATCTGCCCGATCCGCCGGCCTCGTGGGGGTGGGGCAGGACCGCGCATCTGCTGGTCGGCACCCTCGCCTGTTCGGGCCGGTGGCGCGGCTATCTCGCGCCGAACATGACCCGCCCGCAGGTGATCGCCGGCCTGGATCGGATCACCCGCGCCCTGGGCGGGGTGACCCGCCGGTGGCGGTTCGACCGGATGAGCACGGTCTGCCACCCCTCCAGCGGTCAACTGACAGCCGAGTTCTCTTCTGTGGCCAAGTATTACGGGGTCGGAGTCGATATCTGCCCGCCGCGTAGCGGGCACCGCAAAGGCGTGGTGGAGGCCGAGAATCGGAGCATCGCGCAACGCTGGTGGCGGACCCTGCCGGACGCGTCGACCCCGGAGCAGGCCCAAGCGTCGCTGGACGAGCACTGCCGGCTACGGGCTGATAGCCGGATGCGGGCCACGAAGGACGGCCGCAGTTCGGTGCTCACCGTCGCCGCCACCGAACCTCTGCGGCCGCCATCGGCAGCGCCGTATCCCGCGGTCCTATCGGAGCCGCGGAAGGTCTCACGGCAGGCGTTGGTGCCGTGGCGGGGTAACCAGTACTCGGTGCCGCCGGAGTTGGCGATGGGCGAGGTCACGGTGACCGAGCGGCTCGGCGACCGGCACATCGACATCGCCACCACCGGTGGGATCGTCATCGCCCGCCACCGAACCGCTGCACCGGGCACCGGGGCGCAGGTCCGCGACGCGGTGCACGTGAGCGCGCTGAACGCCGCGGCGATGGCCGCAGCCGCTGAGTCCGGCGATGGCCGGCCGCACCGCAACAAGGAGCGGATCCCACCCGGTGAACGCTCCCGGGCAGCGGCGCAAGCCCTGCGCGAGAACACCTCTCACACACCCAGCCATCCCGCAGGCCACCCGACGTCAGCGGATGCTGTGGTGATCGACCTCGCCGCCTACGAGGCGGCCGCACAGAACAGGAACACCCTCGGATGACCAACACCACCAGCGCCTCGCTCTACCAGCAGCTACGACGTCATCTCGCGGTCCTCAAACTCGATGCCGCCGCAGCCGCGCTACCGGGCGTTCTGGAGACGGCGACCGCCGAGAAGTGGACCATGACAGCGACGTTGGAGCATCTGCTCGAGGTGGAGGTCGACGCGACCGAAGCACGGCGCCTGGCCGGGCGGATACGGTTCGCGTGCCTGCCCACCGGTGCGACCCTCGACGGCTTCGACTTCGACAACACACCCGGACTCGACCCAGCGTTGATCCGCGAGCTCGGGACCTGCGCCTACCTCGAATCCGCGACGAACGTGCTGCTCGTCGGGCCACCCGGCACCGGGAAGACGCACCTCGCGGTCGGGCTCGCGCACGCCGCGGTGCACGCCGGGTACCGCACCTACGTGACCACCGCCGCCGACCTCGCCGCCCGCTGCCACAAAGCAGCGATCGAAGGCCGATGGTCGACGACCATGCGGTTCTTCGCCGGCCCGACCCTGCTCGTCATCGACGAACTCGGCTACCTCCCGCTGCCCGCCGAAGCCGCCTCCGCACTGTTTCAGGTCGTCGCGCAACGGTATCTGAAGACATCGATCGTCATCACCACCAACCGATCCGTCTCCGAATGGGGCGAAGTCCTCGGCGACACCACCGTCGCCGCCGCCATGCTCGACCGGCTCCTACACCGCTCCGTCGTACTCAAACTCGACGGTGACAGCTACCGACTGCGAGACCACCACGCCCGCAACGAAACCCACCGCACCGCCATCGCCCCAACCCGCCGACCACTACAATGACACCCGCACCCAAGTGGGTAATTTCACTGAGCATCACTGGGGACTTTCGATGAGCCTCGTCACCCGCGACGGACGTGGCCGTTGAGATCTCTCGATACGCCGCCGAGCACCTGCCGGTACCGATCCTGAACCACAGCTGGCGAGTGTGGGTATGGGCGAACACACTGCTGCGGCCCGACAGCGACGTCAACCCGGACCTGCTGCTGGCGGCGTGCCTCCTACACGATGTTGGTCTCCCGGAGCGGAGCTCTTCCCGGGCCGCCCGCTCTTGCTTCACGCTCCGCAGCGCTGACATCGCGACCGAGTTGCTCGGCCGAGTTGGCTTCGGAGTCGAGGCCACCGAGGCGGTCGCCGCGGCGATCGTCGGGCACATGAACGTCATTCCCCCTCCCGGCTCTGATCGGCTCGCCCGAGCCGTCCACGCCGGCACCCACCTCGACGTGGCAGGGGCGCAGTCCCACCGGATACCTGCCGACCTGCTCGAAACAGTCCAGCAGCGCTATCCCAGAGACGGGTTCGCTGGCTGCTTTTCCAACAGTTTCCGCCGTGAATTCGTGCACGCGCCACTCACCCGGGCGGGTGTCGCCTGGGCGATCGGCCTCCCACTGGCCGTCAGGCTCAACCCCATCCGCTGACCCCGCCGAAAGATCACGCCGAAAGATCACGCACCGCCGATCCTAGTGGTCCGGCGCAGTTTTGATTGACCCGTTGTCGAGTGTCGTGCGGGCGCGTTGGACTTTGGCGAGGATGGACTCCGCGGTCGCGGTCCAGGTGTAGGGCTTGGGGTTGTCGTTGTTGACGGCGAGGTAGTCCTCGATGCTGGCGATCAGTTCGGGCACGCTGCCGAAGATCCCGCGACGGAGGTTCTTCTCGGTCAGGTCACGGAACCAGCGCTCGACCTGGTTGAGCCACGACGATGAGGTCGGCGTGAAGTGCGGGTGGAACCGCTTGTGGCGCTTGAGCCAGCGCTGCACGTTCTCGTGTTTGTGGGTCGCGTAGTTGTCCAGGATCAGATGGACCTGAAGGTTTCGGGGCACTTCGCGATCGATGGTCTTGAGGAACTTCAAGAACTCCTCGTGCCGATGACGAGGCAGGCATTGCCCGATGACCTTGCCGGTGAGCACGTCGAGGGCGGCGAACAACGTGGTGGTGCCGTTGCGCTTGTAGTCGTGGGTCATGGTCCCGGCCCGGCCTGGCTTCATCGGCAGCGACGCCTGCGTGCGATCGAGCGCCTGAATCTGGGACTTCTCGTCCATGCACAGCACGATCGTCTTCTCCGGCGGGTTCAAGTACAGCCCGACCACGTCGATGAGCTTCTCGGTGAACCGCGGGTCGTTGGAGACCTTGAACGTGTCGATCCGGTGGGGCTGGAGTCCCAGTTCGTTCCAGATCCGTCGCACGGTGTCCTTGCTGACCCCGGCCTGCTCGGCCATCGTCCGGGTCGACCAGTGCGTCGCGCCGGGCGGCCTGGTCTTGGTCGTCAACTCGACGATCTCGGCGACCTTCTCCGGGCTGATCGTGGCCTTACGGCCACGGCCTGGTCTGACCTTGCCCCACGCGATCAGCCCGTCGGCCTCGAACGCGCTGCGCCAGGCACGCACCGTCACCGGACTCACGTCATGTCGAGCCGCGAGTGTCTTGTTGCCCAAGCCTTCTGCGGCATCGAGCAGCACCCGCGCCCGCACCACTTCACGGTGCGCGGCAGTCCTTGACCGCGCGACCTTCTCCAACACCTCACGCTGGGCCGCTGAGACCGGCAATGGTGCAGCTGGTGACGTCACACGAATATCGTACAACCAAACGGTCTATCTATTTGCGCGCCACACCACTAGGAGTCCCCGAATGCTCGTCGCCGAACGCGATCTGCTCGCCACAGTCTCGATCAACGCCGACCGGGACCGTGTCTGGTCCCTGCTCATCGACCCCGCCACAATGCCGTCGGCGAGTCCGGAACTCTTTGCGGTTACCCGGATGCGAAGAGGCCCGCTGAGCGCCGGCGAGACCTTCGTCGGATGGAACCGGCGCAAAGCAGTGATCTGGCCAACGGTTAACACGATCATCGCTGCCGACCCCGGCAGAAGGCTGTCCTGGCGTACCCGGACGAGCGGCGCGACCTGGACTTACGACCTCGTAGCGGACGGAGACGACAAGACGGTCGTCAACGAACACCGACAGATGTCAGATGGTGCCCCGGCCTTCGCCCGGGTGTTCGCCGACCTGCTCCTCGGCGGACTGATCCGCCACACCGATGAACTCGAAGCCCACCTGTCGCAAACCCTCCGATGGCTCAAGGTGCGCGCCGAGCGATGACGACAACGCTCTCCGTTCCACCGACCGCGCCGAATATGCTCTTTCGGTTTGCTCAGTCCGGGGACAGGTCGTCGATCTCGCCATGCAGCCGGGCGATCGTCGCTTCGTGCTGTTTGATCTGCCGGGTCAGCTCCGCGATCTTGGCGTCCTTCTGCTGGATCCGCAGATGCATGGCCGCTAGGACCCCGGTCGCCGGATCCGCGGCCCCACCAGCCCTGGCCGCGGCTTGGCCTGTAGCACCCTCCGGCGGCGGGGTGGCGGTGCGCCGCTGGCGGTGAACCTGCGCGAGCAGCTCCTTGTGCCGGTAGACGGTGGAACGAGCCAGCCCGGCCCGGAGGGCGACCGCCTGGACGTTGATGGCCTCCCCGTTGCGGCGCATCGCCTTGAGCGCCTTCTCGATACTGCGCTTCGATGCCTCGGACCGGAACTCGGCGCTCGCGGCCAACGCGGCGCGAGAGGCTTCGTTGGCGCTCACGCGCCGCCGTCCTCACCGGCGGTATCGCCGTCGGCATCGGCATTGCTGCCATCGCCTTGACCTGCTCTACCGTGAGCCGGTGTGCTGCTCGCGGCAGTGCTCGCGGCGCCGCCTGCAGCGGTGCGCAGGGCCGATTCGTGACTCCCGCGGGTCTGGATCTGCAGGATCGGCAGCCGATCGGCGGCGCCGGCACCAGTCACCGTCCCTGCAGCCCGTCCATGCCCATCCTCGCCTGCGCAGCCTTGGGTCTCGGTGGTGAGTCGGGTGATGATCTGCTCGAGCGAGTGCAGCTCCCGTAGCCGTTGGTGCACCCAGACGTTGTCGTCGGTCAACCTCCGTCCGGTCCGGGCGTGGAACTGCTCACGGCGGGCCTGCAACAGCGCGGCCGTGGCCGCGTGCTGCGAACGCAGTTCGTCGAGGTGCGTTGCGTCGGTAGCGAAATGCCCACACGAGAGGCAGGCGTTTCCCTTGTCGCAGGTCTTCACCGGCGGCAGCAGGCACACCCCGTTGGGCAGGACCCGGTCGGTGCGCTTGGCCAGCTGGGTCATGTCGTAGATGTCGCTGGGGCTGAGCGCGATATCGACGCCACCGGCGCCGATCTTCTTGTGCTTGAGGAACTCCGCCTCCGACGTCGCCGCCAGCGTGGCGGCGTACCGGAGCGTCATCTCCGGGCTCTTGTGCCCGAGGTAGCGCTGCACAGCATGCAAGGGCACCCCGTCGTTGAGCAGCTCGGTGGCGCGGGTGTGCCGAAGCCGGTGAGTCTGGGTGAACCGCAACGCTCGCCCGGTGGAGTCGGTGAGCCCATGGATCCGATCGAGGCCACTGAGCGCCTGGCGGTAGCTGTTGTAGGGGCGGTGCCGCCGCCCCTGGTGGTGATCGCGCAGCGGCACGAACAGGTACCGCGGCGACCAGTCCGGATGCTGCGCGGCGAGCCAGGCCCGCTGCTCGGCGATGACGTTGACCACGGCCTGCTCGATCAGGATCGTCGGGATCACCCCGTCGACCTTGGTCTGCTGGTACCGCAACTTCGCCACGAACACCCCGCTGTCACCAGCGTCGTCGCTGGCCACAGCCTCCTTCCCAATCCCGTCCCCAACCCTGCCGGTAACCCTGCTGTCAGCCCTGTCCG
>CAJCHX010000085.1 GCA_903970215.1 Acidobacteriaceae bacterium | reverse complement strand
CGAACCCGTGCCGGCCGTGGCCGAGGTCTCCGAGGCCACCATTGTCCCGCCTGTGCCCACCACACCCGCCGTCCAGGCGCCGGCCACTGCGGCGCCGGTCACCGCGGCGCCTGCCGCATCTACGCCTACTGCATCGACGCCTTCGGACGGCCGGAGCGCGCGCAGTCGCGGCGGCCGGAACGGCAAGGGCGGCAAGAACTCCGGGCGCGGCCAGGCGTCGCAAAGCGGGCGTCCGGCATCGTCGGCACCCGCGCGATTGGGGCCGCCGCCGAAGCTGCGAAAGGGCGCGCTGCGCGTGGTCGCGCTGGGCGGTATCAGCGAGATCGGTCGAAACATGACCGTTTTCGAATACGACGGCAAGCTGCTGATCGTCGACTGCGGTGTGCTGTTCCCGGAGGATCAGCAACCCGGCGTCGACTTGATCCTGCCCGACTTCCGGCACATCGAGGACCGGATCGCCGACGTGGAGGCGATCGTCCTCACCCACGGTCACGAGGACCACATCGGTGCCGTTCCCTTCCTGCTGCGGCTCCGCCCGGACATCCCGGTGATCGGCGCCAAGTTCACCCTTGCGTTGGTCAAGGCCAAGTGCGACGAGCATCGCCTGCGGCCCAAGCTGATCGAGGTGCGTGAGGGGGAGTCCACCCAGAACGGTCCGTTCGAGTGCGAATACTTCGCCGTGAACCACTCGATCCCCGACGCACTCGCGGTGGCCATCCACGCGGGCGGCCAGGTGGTGCTGCACACGGGTGACATCAAGCTCGATCAGTTGCCGCTCGACGGACGCCTGACCGACCTGGCCGGCTTCTCGCGACTCGGCGATGCGGGAGTCGACCTGTTCCTGGTCGACTCCACCAACGCCGAGGTACCCGGTTTCGTGACCCCGGAACGGGAGATCGGCCCGGTTCTCGACAACGTCATCGGGCGTGCCAAGGGGCGGGTGATCGTGGCGTCGTTCGCGTCGCACGTGCACCGCATCCAGCAGATCGTCGACGTGGCCGTGGCCCACAACCGCCGCGTCGTGTTCGTGGGTCGGTCGATGGTGCGCAACATGCAGATCGCGCAGGACCTGGGATTCCTTCATCTGCCGGACGGCGTCGAGGTCGATCTGGACACCGCCGCCACGCTGCCCGACCACCGCGTGGTCCTGGTGTCCACGGGTTCGCAGGGCGAGCCGCTGTCCGCGCTGTCGCGGATGGCGCGCGGCGAGCACCGCAACATCACTATCTCGCCGCACGATCTCGTGGTCCTCGCCAGCTCGCTCATTCCGGGTAACGAGAACTCAGTGTTCGCTGTGGTCAACGGCCTGGCCAAGCTCGGCGCTACCGTCGTGACCCAACAGAACGCCAAGGTGCACGTCTCCGGCCACGCCAGCGCCGGCGAGCTGCTGTACCTCTACAACGCCGTCCGGCCGCGGAACGCGATGCCCGTGCACGGCGAGTGGCGGCACCTGCGCGCCAACGCTGCGCTCGCGGTGGCCACGGGCGTCCCGGAGGAGCGCGTGATGCTCGCCGAGGACGGCGTGGTGGTGGACCTGTTCGACGGGGTCGCGAAGATCGTCGGTCAGGTGCCGGTAGGGCATGTGTACGTCGATGGGCTGTCCGTCGGCGATGTGGGCGAGTCCACATTGTCCGACCGACTGATCCTCGGCGAGGGCGGCTTCATCGCGATCACGCTGGTGGTAGACGCCGCTGGGCGTGCGGTGTCGACGCCGGAGGTCTCGGGTCGTGGGTTCTCGGACGATCCGGGCGCGCTCAAAGAAGCCGCGAAGTTGGTGGAGGAGACCCTCGGCCAGCTCACTGCGGAGGGGGTCAAGGACCCGCACCGCATCGCGCAGTCGGTGCGTCGTGCCGTGGGCCGCTGGGTGGCCGCCACCTATCGGCGCAAGCCGATGATCGTTCCCACCGTGATCGCGGTGGGGGAGTGACGCCACGCTTGGCGCCGGACAGCGCGACGCGACTAATGTTCGAGGGGTGAAACCCGCTCGCATCGAACGTGCCGCACTCGTCGAGGCGGCGCGGGCCGCCGGCCCCGACGCCCCTACGCTGTGTGGTGATTGGACCGTCCGCGAACTACTCGCGCATCTGGTGCTGCGCGAATCGCGCTTGGATGCGGCGCCGGGCATCTTCATCAAGCCGCTTGCGAAATACACCGAGCACGTCCAGACGAACATCGCCGCCCGCTCTTTCGATCGGTTGCTCGCAGATGTCGCGGGCGGCCCGCCTCGGTTCTCGCCGTACCGGCTGGTCGATGAGCAGGCCAATCTCGGCGAGTACTTCGTTCATGCCGAGGACATCCGGCGCGCTGCTCCCGGTTGGCACCCCCGCCAGCTCGACCCGTCGGTCGAACGCGGGTTGGTCGCCGTGGTCGCGCGCATGGCACGACTCACCCTGCGCGGCGCCCCGCTGCGGATCTCCCTGACGACCGAGCAGGGGACCGTCGTGTCGGCGGGCAAGGGCAATCCGGTGGCGGTGATCGGTGCCCCAGGCGAGATCACGATGTGGGCGTTCGGGCGCGACGACGCGCTGGTGACGTTCGAGGGCGAGGACGCAGACATCGACCTGTTGACCAAGGTCAAACGCTCGCTCTGACCAGCGCCTAACTGTTACGGGTGTTGCAGTTGAGACCGATGGGGCGTATGCCGATAAGCTGAAGGCATGGCAGGCAAAACGACCACGCGTACGCGCACGTCGTCGGCGCGTAGCGCGCCCTCGAGCTCGGGAGGAAACCGCGGCGGGTCGCGTACGTCCTCCGCGCGTTCGGGGGCGACCCGCACGGCTGGCGCGTCACGTTCGGGGCGTCCGGCCGCGAAGAACTCGCGAGGTCCGCGCAACGCTCCTCGGACCAATGGAAACGGTGCCGCTCGCGCAGCGGGTCGTGGCGTCGGCAAGGGCATCGGAGCGACCTGGGGGCTGCTCGCGCGAGGTGTCGGCGGCGCGGTTCGAATGGGAACCGCACGGCATACCGAGGACATCGCGGCCCCGACCGAGACGCCTGCGGGGCGCAATCCGCACAGCAGGCATTCGCGAGACGGTGTCGCGCTGGTACTGATGGCGATCGCGCTCGTCCTCGCCGCCGCTGTGTACTTCGAGGCCGGCGGGCCGGTCGGCGGATTCTGCTCCACCGCTGTACGGGCCGTGGTCGGATGGTTCGCGGTACTGGTGCCGCTTGTGTGCGTCGGCGTCGGATTCGTGCTGATGCGGTACGAGGACGATCCGTCGTCGCACGTGCGCCACCGCGTCGGGTCCGCGTTGATTCTGTTGCCGTTCCTCGGTCTCCTGCACATTCTCGATGGTCGTCCGCGGTCGTTCGCGGGACGTTCGCACGCCGGCGGCTACCTCGGATACGTCGTCGGCGGACCGTTGACGGACGGCTTCACGGTGTGGATCTCGGTGCCACTACTGGTATTGGTCGCGCTGTTCGGCGTACTCCTGTTCAGCGGACTCACGGTGCGCGAGCTGATCGACCGGGCGAAGTTCTACTTCGGCGTCGACATGGACGGCCAGTACGGCGACCCCGACGAGTTCGACGACGACTACTTCGACGACGCTCCCCGTGAACTCGGCGCTCACGGTGCCGACGGGGACACCCGCCCGCGCACCCCGTACGGCGATCCGTATGAGAACTACCCCGCCGATCAGGAACCGCGCCGGCAGTCCCGTCGGCGTCGCCCGGTGGCCGACGAAGTCACCGAAGAGATCCCTGCCGACGTTGCCGCGGAGCCGATCTCGCCTGAGCCCCTCGCGCCGGAGCCTCCGGCACCGTCGGCGCCCCAAGCAGCGCCTCGCCGCGCCCGCCGCCCGGCTGCGGTCCAGGACAAGACGCCGCCCGCGCCTCCGAAGGCAACCGACTTCAGCGTCGCGCGGACCATCGACGGCGACTACCACCTGCCGCCCGGCGACCTGTTGATCGAAGGTGATCCGCCCAAGTCCGGCACGGCCGCGAACGACGCGATGATCGATGCGATCACCGGCGTCATGGAGCAGTTCAAGATCGATGCCGCAGTGACCGGATACACCCGCGGCCCGACGGTCACTCGGTACGAGGTGGAACTCGGTCCGGGTGTGAAGGTCGAGAAGATCACGCAGTTGTATCGGAACATCGCTTATGCGGTGGCGACGGACAACGTCCGGCTCCTGGCGCCCATCCCGGGCAAATCGGCTGTGGGCATCGAGGTGCCCAATACCGACCGCGAGATGGTGCGGCTCGCGGACGTGCTGTCCGCCGACAGCACGCGCAAGGATCAGCA